>NZ_KV794075.1:0-23485 GCF_001808655.1 Streptococcus sp. HMSC078H03 | reverse complement strand
TCTGAGGTTACTGTCTTATTTTTAACCCTTTTTTATCCATAAATGGGCATGCTAAAAAAACACCTCATCTGGTATTTTTTGAAACAAGGTGTTACAATAATACGGCATAGACAGCCTTATCGATTTTGGGTCAAAGAGTAATCGTAAAGTTTGTTATGCGTAATGAGGTAATACATTGTTCGAATGAGACGATGTATAGAGGCAATCGTATGTGGCTTAGTTGAAGCTATTGTCGATTGTCTTTTTCGTTTCTCATAAAAGTCAGCGATATGGCAGGGATTAGTATGACTAGCTGAAGCGATGTTGTGAATGCACTTGAACAAGATTTTTCTGGCATAGGGATTACCTCGTTTAGTGATGTGTTCCTTGGCGAGAAAGTTCCCAGATTCGTAGTGTCTCAGGTCAATGCCAATAAAAGCGTTGATTTGATTGGAAGACTGAAAGCGACGAATATCTCCCAATTCGCCAATGATAGATGTCGCTGTGGTTTCTGCGATGCCAGGAATTGACCGTAAGATGTCATACTCTGGTAAAGGCTGAGCTAGAGCTACCATGTCGTTTAAGACAACTTGTCTGCGTTCAGAAAGACGAAGCAATTCTTGAGCATAGTAACGAACCTCTTCAAGCATCGGAGAGGTATTCTTGACCGCACAAAAAGATTGTTTAGCGAGTTTTATAAGTTTATCAGTCAGGTAAGTAATACGCTTTTCAGAGATGCGTTTGGAGGTGGATTGACGGACAATCTCACACAAGTTACTTTGAGATAGGCTTAATACAAACTCTTTGCATGGAAAAGCCATCACTAGGTTCCAATATTGCTCTCCAGTAGGTGTGGATAATAGAGTTTCCAATTCAGGAAAGGTGACTTGTAGGACCTTGTGCAGACGGTTTTTAGTTCGAACAAGATCTTCTGTCATATTTTGATAGAAACGGCTTAAATCACGTAGGTGTTGATAAACTTCTTCCTGAACGTAAGTTGGTTTACGATTGTGTACAAGCTGAGATTTAGCCAACTTTTCAGCGTCAATTTTATCTGTTTTACGAACTCGCAGACTGTCCAATTGTTTCTTAGCTTCCAGTGGATTTAGCCGTGTGTAAGCGTAACTATATTCCTCGAGAAAGGCTTGAAGACGTCGAGAATAGACACCTGTAGCCTCAAATATAATCTCAGGGTTATGAACAGTTTTCAAGTCCCCCAATAGGCGATTGAAGCCAATGGCATCATTGAGTATGGTGTAGCCATGAACCTTCTCACCGTTGACTAAAATTGCCACCTCAGAACTTGTTTTACTGACATCAATTCCAAATACTGCACGCATGACATTACCTCTTTTGTCTTGAATAATTCCATGTTTTAGTGATTTTATTTTCAATACGCGACGTTTAGCGTCCTACATACTTTGATCAAACTCCACCTAAAACAAGGTGTCTTGCCAGTTTGTCAAGCGACGTCTAGCGCCATAGAGCCCTACGACTTTACAAGACACCACTACTTTAACATAAAGAAAAAGTAGTGAGTACTCTCTCCCGTCGGAGATTTCTTCACTACTAATCTTAGTATGTTTGTCAACTGTAGTGGGTGACGAAAAGCTAACATCTAGAGAGAACCTGATAGGTTTTCTCTTTTTTTATGTTCAGAGTGATGAAAACACGCTTCCTAAAGTTAATAAAGTTTCTAAAACCGAAGCCCAGACGTTTGATGTCTTTGATAAGCTTATTGGTCCCCTCCAATTTTGCATTTGAGTAATGTGTTTCTAGTGCGTTTTTGATGTATGGTTTGTGTCTAAGGAAGGTCAAGCATAATTAAGATAAGAAAGAGAAACGATATGAAAACCACAATTTTTACATTTCACCCTCAATTAAAAACGGGCTCACGCATTAATAAAGAACTGGCAACAGCTGCTGCTGGAGCTGGTTATGACGTGCGAGATATGTACCAACTGTATCCCAATTTTGACATTGATGTCAAAACGGAGCAAAAGATTCTAGAGGTAAGTGATCGCATTGTACTCCAGTTCCCAATTTATTGGTACCAAACGCCAGCCCTCATGAAACAGTGGTTTGACGTTGTTTTTGAATACGGTTGGGCCTATGGTTCGACTGGTACTGCCTTACAAGGCAAGGAAGTCATGTTGGTAGCTAGTTTTGGAGCTGGGCAAGATGACTACACGAGAAACGGCCGCTTCCATGTAACAATTGAAGAGATTTTAAAGCCTATCACTACGATTCAGTATTTGACAGTTCTAACATTTCTGGAACCTCTTATCATAACTGGTACTTTAAACATGGATCAAGAGTTATTATCAAATAAAGTAAATAAATACCTACAAATAATATAAATAAGACATATCAACCCTCTATAAATGGAATATACTTTATTATTTTTCTGTTTCAAACAATAAAGCATCAATCAATATACTTGAATACTAGTGGATATTATTGAGTATATTTCATATTGTCCAATTAGGACAATACATAAAATTTTTCCTGTTTTTCCTCTATACTTTTCCTTAGGAGAAAGATTGATGTACCGACGTTTAAGGGATTTGAGAGAAGACAATGATTTCACTCAAAAATTCGTTGCCGAAAAACTTTCGTTTACTCAACGATATTCAGGAAAGATAAGAAGCATCTGAGGTCAAACTCAGATGCTTCTTTGATAGTTATTACATTTAGAATGAATCATGTTTAAAATGTTGCTGATATATTTGCCTATTCTAAGTTTAAATCTTTTTTCATTTCCATTTTAAGATTTTTGATGAAGACTTGGTCACCGAAGGCTTTGGCTAGTACGGTGGCTGTATGATAGAGCTCTGTTGCTTTATCTTTATTGTTCTCATAGAAGAGATAGTATTTTGCTTCAAAAACTATGATACCTGGTTGATAGGAATGTTGCATACATGAATGCATAATCTTATACAATTTATCTACAACAGATTTCATGTCTTTATAGTCATGATGCATGACGTAAATCCAGATTGCAGTTTTTCTATTGTTGGAATGCTGATTTATCAAGGAAAGCTTGCTATAATAGGAGATGAATAGAAGTTACTTAACGAGATAAAGTTTTTCCTTTTTCTAAATGGTTGGTTTAAGGTTGTCAGTATAGTATAATAATACTAAATGATAAAGTAGGAGAGGACGATGAAGATTTTAGCAATCAATCCTATTTCGTTTAAAAAAAGAATGATTGAATTTCTATTCGATTATCTTTTTATTATAGCTTATTTAGCTCTTCTGTTTTTAGGTTCTATGCTTATATACATTATTTTTTTTAATGGCGTCCCAGAGTTTACAGAAATTCAGTCGCAGTGGCTTGTATTTTTCACCTCTGTTTTGCCAATCACGCTCCTTTTCACATTCTTGGATTATGCAAAAAATGGCAGTTTTGGAAAGGCAAAAGCGGGACTTCAACTGGTCTACCAGAAAAAAACAGTTCAGGCTAGCTTGATCAGAAATACCATTAAATTTTTACCTTGGCAAATAGGTCATATGGGCACGATTCATGGTTTCTATAGTAATTTTGATGTATTGTCCATTATCCTCTCTATTTCGGGGACTCTCCTCGCAGTTTCCTTACTGGCAATGACGATGTTTAGAAAAGATAAGAGACATCTTGGCGACCTGCTAGCACATACGCAAGTGCAACTAAAAGAAGAATAGGGTAGAGATTGTTTATCCTATCCTTAAAGAAAAAGACAAACATAGTTAGGAAGTATTTGTATGAATGAGACTGTTGAGTTTACAAATCTTTGTATGGTAAGAGACGGCGATAGAGTTCTTGTTATTGATCGTAAAAAAAAGGACTGGCCAGGCATAACCTTTCCTGGTGGTCATGTCGAAGCGGGAGAATCATTTACGGAAGCAGTAATCCGTGAAGTGAAGGAAGAAACTGGCTTAAGGATTGCTTCTCCCCGGATTTGTGGAATGAAAGATTGGGTAGAAGACGGCATTCGTTATGTAGTTCTCTTTTATAAGACAGAAAAGTTTGACGGAGAATTAATATCCTCTGAAGAGGGGGAAGTCTGGTGGGAGGACCTGAAAGAATTGCCAAATCTAGACCTCTCTCTAGATATGGAGGATATGCTTCGTATCTTTCTTGAAGAAGACCTGTCTGAATTTTTCTACTACCAAGATGGAGAAGACTGGAAGTACGATTTAAAGTGAATTTGGATACTGATTCTTTTAATAATTAACTTGATAACTTTTTTTAGCAGTTAACCCAATGGTTGGCTGTTTTTCTTTGTCATAAATAAAAAAATAAAAATTCGTCATCAATCCTGAGTTGACTTCTTAAAATGTTATAATGAGTGATATAAAACCGTATTTAAAGAAATTGAAGTAGATAGAGGAGTTGTTCAATGTCAAACTTGAATGAAAATTTGCGCATTGTCAGTGTTAGAGAAATGATGGTAGAAAGGTTAGCGATTCCTAATTATCAGAGACCGTATCGTTGGGGAACACAATCAGCACTTAGACTGATCACAGATACTTATGAGGCGTTTAAGAATAGAATTCCAGAATATCGAATGGGGTCTGTTGTACTCCACAGAGAAAACATAAATGACGCATCTTCTAAACTTAATATTGTCGATGGCCAGCAGCGCTTAACAACTCTTTCTATTCTTTTATTTGTGGTGTATGAGATACTTCAAGAGGCATCATATGCTAATCTTTCATCCTTGCTGAATGAGGAATATAATGAACTATCTAGAGAAGCGATCGTGCATAATTTCCAAATCATCAAGCGCAAGCTAAGAGAGTTTGACGGACAAGAAGTTAAAAAGTATGCTGATTATCTTCTTGATAACTGTTCTTTGGTAAAGATTATCACGAATGATGAGCAGGAAGCTTTTCAATTTTTTGACTCCCAGAATTCTCGTGGGAAGGCTCTTTCACCACACGATTTGTTGAAATCTTATCATTTACGAGAAATGAACGATGAATCTGAAAGTGATAAGATTGAGATCATACAAGCTTGGGAAAATAAAAATCAAAGCGAACTGGAGGATCTCTTTGCAGACAATCTCTTCCCCTTAGTGAGATGGTATAAGAACAAAAATGGCCTTCATTATTCTACTAAAGATATTCAAACTTTTAAGGGAATTAAACCTTCGAACCCCCATCATTTTGCGACTTATGCTAAAGCCTCTCATCTTTATGTGGAACGTTTTAATGCTGACAAAGTGTATGAGCTAACAACTGGAACTCCTTTGAATCAATTCCAGTTAACCCAACCCTTGATTGCGGGAAAGAGATTCTTTTCATACACCTTGCATTATGCCAACCTCTATAGAGAAATTGTGAACTTGGTCGATAGTAGCTTTAATGAAGAAAAGGTCATAAAAAACGGAACTGGTGATCTCTATGTTTATAATCTCTTTATAAATATTTTGATGTTCTATGTCGACAAATTCAGTATGAAGGAATTGACACCTGCAAGATTGTCTTTTCTACATAGATGGGCTTATTCTCTAAGATTGATCATGAAAGCAGTCTATAGAGAATCGGTAAATAAGTACGCACAAGGACAATCAGATCGTATCAATAAGGGATTGAATCTCTTTGCTTTGATTTCTGAAATGCAGGATCCGATAGGGTTGGATACCATTGTTTTAGATATTATCTCAAAGGAAGCTTTCCAGAATTCCAACGTGAATAAAAAACGCTATCAAAAACTCTATGATAAAGTATTTGGAGAGGAGGACTAGTCTAATGAGAAGTGAAAAGTATATTCAACCAGATGAATTGAATGTGGACAATGTTTTTGAAAATGTCAACTATGTCATCCCAATCTATCAACGAAATTACGCATGGAGAAAAGATGAAATTGAGCAATTGCTAATGGATATTGATGATCTTGACGAAACTAATTCAAGTAAATATTACCTTGGCAGTTTAGTGGTCAATCAAGTCCAACCTCGAGTTTACGAAGTAATCGATGGCCAGCAACGCTTAACTACTTTGTTTTTGCTTCTTCGTTATCTGGATCATCCTTCTGTAGAAAGAAATCCTTTGAAATTTGAAGCTAGAGAAAAATCGAACATCACTCTAGGTGAGATCGAAACTGTAATGGATAGTAAAGAGCCTTCTCTTTATTCAGAAGAGTTAGTAGAAGGATATGAAATAATTAAGAAATATTTCCAGAGCAAAAACGCTAATGATGATTATAAAAAACGGTTTAAAGATAAGTTTTCTACTGTAACAATCATCCGAACCCAGGTTCCTCAAAATATCGATTTGAATCACTATTTTGAGATCATGAATACTCGTGGAGAGCAATTGGAGCTCCATGAAATTGTGAAAGCAAAGATTTTGGGTGCTATCAAGTCTGAAAATGGATTCAGTGAAGAGGACAAAAAAGATAAACTAATTGCAGCTACGATTTGGGATGCTTGTGCACAAATGGACAACTATCTTCAGATGGTTCTCCCAGTAAAAATACGTGAAAAACTATTTAGTGCAAATTGGGATATGCTGAGGGTGGCTGACTTCTCAGATCTTCGTGACATTTTTAATGCAGAAAATAACAGTGATGAGACTCAATTTACCTTAAAAACTATCTTGCAAGCGCCGGATCCTACTGTGTCTAATCAAATTGATGATAGGGAAGAAGAAAATGAACGGTTTGAGTCTATCATTAACTTTCCAAATTTTCTTTTGCAGGTCAATGAAGCCATGGAGATGACTGAGACGGATCGTGATAGTGGATTAGATGATAAGCGATTCCTTGACTTATTAAAGGACAGATGGGCTAGTAAAGAAAAGGCCTTGGAGTTTATCTATGCTCTTTTGAAGTATCGGTATCTATTTGATCGTTATATTATTAAAAGAGAATATATCGGTGAATACAAGGTCGAAGGGAAATGGTCTTTACAAAAGCTCGTCATGTATGAGGATAAAAAGGGGAGAAAACCATCCTATAAATCTACTTTAGACTCAATGGATCAAGAAGAAGGAACGGATAATCAACAATTACGACTCCTAGAATCTTGCCTGCGCGTGACCTATACTTCCCCTAAGACCATGCACTGGATTGCTAGAGTCTTGACGAATGTGAATAAAGAGCAAGATGGCAAACTCCTTATCCCTACCTTAGAAAAGTATTGCTGCCAAAAAATTGAATCTTCAGATTATCGAAATCGAAGTGGATTTGGTATCGATCGGATTGTCTTTACTTATTTGGATTATCTGTTGGCGAGGGATAGAGCATCTGAATTTAGCAATTTCCAATTCCAGTTCAGAAATTCTATCGAACATTTCTTCCCTCAGCACCCTATTAACGCTGATAATTCAGTGACTGTTGAAAATAGAGATCTGTTGGGGAATCTTGCTCTCATCACTGTTTCAGCCAATTCAAAGTTTTCGAATCGGTTTCCAATTGAGAAGGTTGAGCATTTTCCAAATATAATAGAGCAAAGTCCCAAGTTGAAGGCGATGAGTGACCTGCTCAAGAAATATGATCGAAAATGGGATAATAACAGTGTCAAAGAGCACAATGCTAGCATGCTCAGTCTATTAGAAACGGAGATAGAAAAGTACAAATAAGTGTTGATCTTTTCAAAATAGTGAAAAGCTAAAAATTATAGGAAAGAAGAAAACTGTAAAGTAGAAATTGCAGTTTTTCTTTTTGATAAATTGTAAAATATAGTGCAACAAAAAAACTCATAGCGTTTCATTGGTGTAAACTGTAAGTAACCACACAAACAGAACCCGAGGAAAAACTATGAGCTACTCCCATCTTACCATAACCGACCGAATAAAGATAGAAACTTACTTGGATTTAGGTTTGAAATCTTGCCAAATTGCAAGTAAACTTGGTGTCCATAAGTGTACCATTTCAAGAGAGTTAAGACGATGCCAAAATGGTTATTCCGCCGTCTGAGCACAGGAACAGTACGACCACAGGGCTAAGCAAAAGGGTCGGAAGTCTTGTTTGACACCAAAGTTGAAAAAGAAAATTGAGAAGGGGTTAAAAGCCTCTTGGTCACCTGAACAGATTTGTGGTCGCTATCAGCTTGAACAAAAGCCAATGGTAGCTTTTAAAACCATCTATAATTGGCTCTATGCTGGTTTGATTGATCTGGATTTAAGCGTCCTGCGCCGAAAGGGAAAAAGTCGACAGCCCAAAGAAACACGTGGGACATTTAGGATTGGCACGTCGATTGCCAAACGTCTTAAAGAGGTCAGGAATCGTGAGACTTTTGGCCACTGGGAGCTCGATACTGTGGTGTCTTCCAGAGGCAAAAGTAAGGGCTGTTTAGCGAACTTTCTAGAGCGAAAAACTCGTTTTTACTTAGCTTTCAAGATACCAGACAGAACAGCCAAATCCATGTTTTCAGCCATCGAACAACTTTGTAAGCTATTTCCAAAAGAGGCTCTTAAAACCTTCACTTCAGACAGGGGAAAAGAGTTTGCCTGCTATCCTCTGGTAGAGAACTTAGGAATTCCCTTTTTCTTTGCGGACGCCTATTCATCCTGGCAGAGAGGAAGCAATGAAAACGCAAATGGCTTACTAAGAGAATATTTCCCAAAGAAAACAGATTTAGCCGCTATCTCTCAGGAGGCTTTGAACAAAGCCTTATATGATATCAATCACAGACCGCGAAAATGTTTAGCTTACAGAACTGCTTGTGAAGCTCTAGAGGATGAGTTTGACTAAATGTTGCACTTATTCTTGCAATTTATCATTTTTAATCGAAAAATGAATCTTTCGGGTGGGTTCTGGATGAAGGAGTGCTAGCCTTTTGATTTTACTGGCTGCTTTTACCTAGCCTTTTGGGATTCTTAGGGATTGCTATTGTAACCATTGGTATTATTGGAAATAGCCTACTAACAGGCTCAGATTTAGCATAAGCAAGAGACTTTCGAATGGCAAATTCGGAAGTTTTTCATTTATATGAAAAATATTACAGAAAAAGATGGCATTTTCAGATTATAGTGCTATAATGATATTAAAAGTAAGCGTTTACCTTTTTAATGTAAACCCTAAAGATATTTCCGGAAACTTTGATAGGCTTATTAATAAAGGCGAATGTATTGACTTTGAATTTTTATGAAAACTGAGTTAACATTTAATGTTGCTCTAAAGAAGGAGAAGAGTCATGAATGATACTGTTTGTAAAAATTGGTTTATGCGTAAAAGTGGGAAGACATGGGTCTATGGCTGTGCCTTGGTAAGTTTTGCAGGCTTGGCCCTGGCTGGTCCTGTATATGCGGACCAAGTGGAACAGGCAACTGTGAGCCCAATACCTCAGGAGGTGGTAGCTCAGACTGATCATCAAGTTGCTCCTCAAGCGGAGCTTGCTCCTAGCACGACCAAAGAAGTCCCCCAAGTGATAGAGCCTAGCCCGTCTCTTGTTTCCGAATCTACTAAAACAGCTCAAGAGAATCCCACTCAGCCTAGTCCTAATCAGCCAAAAGAAGTCCAAACACAGGCTAGTGAGGCTGAGAAAGTACCTAACCAAACGCAAGAAGCTGATTTGAACCAGACTAGTCAAGAAACGCCAGTTGAAACCAATAGTACAAGTCCTGTTCATGTGACAGAAGATAAAACGGATTTGCCTAATAATGAAGCAGTTACCAATCTTGAAGGGATGACCGCAGATCAAAATGGTCACTGGGAAATGAAGGCTGATGGCATTCATTCAGAAGCCAAAGACAAGGGAGACTCTTTCCTTTATTCTAAATCTGAAGGTAAAAATTTTGTTTATTCTACGGATGTGACCTTCAAGGAAGTTGGTGGTGCAGCTGCCCTCATTTTCCGTGGCAACAATGATAGCAGTGACAAAAATATGTACGGGGTCAATGTGGACTCTGGGAACCATAAGGTTAAGTTTTGGCGTTGGGTCAATAATCAGGATATTCAACTTGTAGATGAAAAAGATGTGACACCAACTGCTGATGAAACCTATAATCTTAGAGTAGTTGCGGCTAATCAATGGCTATCTTACTATGTCAATGATGTGCTTGTCGCAAGTACAGGCGATTCTGTTCTTCAAAAAAGTGACAAGGGCCAACCTCAAGTTCTTCCAGAAGGTTATTTTGGACTTCTTAATTGGAATGCCAATGTTATTTTCAAAAACACCCGTTATGTCAATCTTGACGATGAGAGTCTTCCTTTGATTGACAATCTCGTAGTGACTTCAAAGACAGGTTCCGTTGAAAAACAAGCCCAATTCTTCTCCGAAGAACCGCTTCATATTCAATATGTGGGACACAATGCTGAGACAGTAGGCTTTGACATCACTAAGCATAATCCAAATGCTGTCATTAAGGTTGAAGATGCCAAGGGAAATGTTTACACAGATATTTCTCAATTGCCAGTGGCTGTCGATGCCAATTACTTTACCATTGAAAGTAGTGTGACCGATTCGCTTGGCCGTCCTGTGACCTTGACCTACCGTGTCAATATCCATCGCAGGCAGAGTGATGATGTCTATTACAACGAGCTTTACCGTGATCAGTATCATTATTCTGTTAAGGATGGCTGGGCTAATGACCCTAATGGCTTGGTCTTCTACAAGGGACGTTATCATCTCTTCTATCAATTTTACGATGATACCAAATGGGGTCCAATGCACTGGGCCCATGCGACTAGTCGAGATTTGCTTCATTGGGATGAGGAGCCGATAGCCTTCTATCCAGATGCAACAGGTCACATGTTCTCAGGCTCTGTCGTGGTTGATAGTACCAATAGCTCAGGCCTCTTCAAATCTTCGGAGGGTGGTCTGGTAGCTATTATCACTTCGAATGGTAATGGGCAACGGATTGAAATCGCCTATAGTGAGGACGAGGGTAGAACTTGGCAGAAATATGACAAGGTGGTTGCTGACTGGTCTCAAGATCCTCTTCAAAACCAAGATTTCCGTGACCCTAAGGTCTTTCGCTGGGATAACCAATGGTTTATGGTCCTTGCTGGTGGTCCACTCCGCATTTATTCCTCACCAGATTTGAAGAACTGGCAGGTTGAAACAACCTATAAGGATTTGCATACAGAATGTCCTGACCTCTATCCAATTGTGGCCAATGATGGGGCACTCAAGTGGGTTCTCTCACGTGGTGGTCGTTCTTACAAGGTTGGAGACTTTAAACAAGTGGATGGTAAGTGGGCCTTTGTAGCTGATGAAGTTTACCAAGACCATGATGAAATCATGAATTTTGGTAAGGATTCCTATGCTGCCATGACTTATTATGTGCATGATTTTGGGACAGCTGACCATCCAAACATCCCTCAATTGACTGAAATCAACTGGATGAACACTTGGGAAGATTATTGCAATCTGGTTGCAGATACTGTTGGTCAAAAATTTAATGGTACCTTTAACCTTAACCTTGACCTTGGTTTGGTTAAATCAGGCGACCGTTACCTCTTAACACAAACACCTGTTAAGGCCTATGAAAGCCTTCGTGATACAGATAATGCCCAGTATTTTGAAAATGTTAGAGTAGCTTCTGACAATGAACTGCTTAAAGATTTCTCAGGTGACACTTATGAAGTGGTTTCTCACTTTGTACCAGGTAAGGACACGACAGCAGTTGGATTTAACCTTCGCGTTGGCGATGGTCAAGCTACAAAGGTCGTTTACGATTTAACCAAGGAAACTTTGTCTATTGACCGTAGCCAATCTGGTACAATCCTTTCAGATGCCTTTGCTAAGGTGAATAGCCAACAAGTGACTCGCAATGAAGATGGTTCTATTGACTTGCATCTTTATGTGGACCGTGCGAGTGTGGAAGTCTTTGCTAAGGGTAATACGGTGGCAGGTGCTAACCAGATTTTCCCAAGTCCAAGAGCCGTTGGAGCAAGTGTCTTGGTTGAAGGTGGTCCAGCTAAAGCAAACATTGCTATTTATCCAATTAAGAGTACTTGGACTGACAAGAAGGAAGTCACTAAGGCCGTTGCCATGAACACCATAGTTGCAGGTGACTTGACCCTCGAAGTTGGTCAAAGTAAGGACTTGCAGGTTTACCTGGCACCAGCTTCTGAAGAGCAAGATGTGAGTTGGACAGTTAGTGATCCAAGTTTGGTGACATTCACTGAACATGACAATAAACTTTCTCTCAAAGCTCTTCATAAAGGTCATCTCACTGTCACAGCAACCTCAGTTGAAAATCCTTCATTGAGTAAGACTTTTAAGATTGCCATCACTCTCAATAATTTTGCGACCAACCTTAAAGGTTTGAAAGCTGTCACTGGTAATTGGTATATTGATGACGATACCCTTTACGACAGCAATGTCAGTGCCAATGACTTCTTCATGGCCTATGAAAGTAATGGCTTCAAGCAATTTGACTATGATATCGATGTCAAATACCAACATGGTTTGGTCAACCTCTTTGTAGCTGCGGAACGTGAAGAACCAGGTCGTGCCTACTCTGTCCAATTTGCTGACAATGATACTGTTCGTCTCTTCCGTTTTGGAGGTGAAACCATCGCTGAAGCTCATTTGGATAAGGCCATCAATGACGGTCAGTACCACCATGTCAAGGTTGAAAAGGGCAAGGACACCATGACAGTCTATGTCGATGGTAAGGAAGTGCTCCATCATCAATTTGATGCTGTGGATAATTACTTCAATCAAGCCCATGTAGGTGTCGGTCTTTGGGATGGAGCAGTAGAATTCAAAAACTTCTTCGTAACTGAAAAAATGACAAACACAAGCAGTGACACTACTGACGAACCAATCAAACCTGATCCTCAGCCAGAACCAAGTCCAGAGCCAAATCCGGAAAATAAACCAGTTGAACCTGAGCATCAGCCTGAGGTTGCTCCAGAGCCTGAACCAACTGGGCAAAATAATGGTCACGACAGTACAAACACAGTGCCAGATTCATCTCAGGATAATACTGGTAAGCAAGAAGAAAGTAACACTCCAGTGGAAACACCTAAGACTGTCGCTCCACTTGTTGAGAATCTCCTCAAAAAATTCAACGCATTTAGTCTCTCAACCTTCCTTGCAAGTATTGCCAAAGAAACATGGCACTTTTTGACAAAATGGCTATTCAGCTAAAATCAAAACGTTGAAAAGGCTATGTAAGAAGAAAAAAACTTAGAAGTATGAAAGCTTCTAAGTTTTTTTGTTAAGAAATATTTCTGAGAGGAATTTAGTTTCTTTTCAAAAGTTTCGATTCTGTAAGTTGCTTTATTTTACATTCTATTAGAATATTATCTTGGGTACAATCTACAGAGTTTTTACAGTACTCTAAATTGTGCCCTAATTAGCTTTATAATCTGAAAGCGGTATCATATAATTTAAGTAGAAAGGTTAAAAAATGATTGATCATAAAATTATAGTAGTCTTGATAACCTTGTTGGCTAATCAGAATCTTTCTTTGTATGAGTTATCTGTAAAGACTCGATTTTCTATAAAAGATGTTAGAGATTGTATCGATCAATTAACTATCTATCTCTCTAATCGTGAAATTAAAATTGAACAAGATAAAGGGAGGTATTATGTTACAGGTATACTCGACAGAAAAAATATAACGACATTAATTGGTTCTGAAGAATTACAGCTTCCAAAAAGGATTCGTTTACATTTAATTTACCTTTACACTTTTTGTCGTACTGATTTTGTTTCGAATTGGCACTATCAAGATTTTTTAAAGGTTAGTAAGAATACCACTTTGTCTGATATTCGTTCTTTGAGAAAGAATCTGCAAACTTATCACTTGGATATAGAATATTCTAGATCTCAAGGATACATTATACTTGGTGATGAAAAACAGAAACATTTGATGGCTTTTAAAGTCGTTAATGAGTTACTAAACTCTCCTGTCGGACTTTGGGGACTTGAATATGTTATTTCTGCTTGGCCTCATGGCATTACCTTTGAGATTTTAAATAAACTTGTTCAGGATTATTCAAAAAATTTGCACCTTACGCCAATTTCCGATAAGTTACAAGAATGTTTGTATGGAATAACGCTTATTATATGTCGTTATCAAAGGAAAGTTTCCAGAGTAGTTTCAGAGGAGATAGAGGTTCCTTCTCAGATACGTAATTTGGCAGATATTTTATTGGATAATGCTTATGATTTAGGGGGATTTGATAGTAATTTTACTCGATCAGATCGCCAATATATAGCTGGGCTCTTATCTAGTGGTTTTGAAGGAAATACCTCTGTTGATTTTTCTTATTTCAAAACTTTAACTGATCAAATTGTAGAAAAAATGGAAAGTATTTCACTCTTACAATTTTCTCAGCAAGGCACGCTCAAAGAAAATTTGATTAAGCATTTGATTCCAGTTTACTATCGCTTAAAATTTGGTCTTCCTAGTTCAAATGATTATACAGATAGAATAAAAGAACAGCATCCAGATTTATTTGAATTTGTTAAGGAATCCTTAGAGCCATTGTCAAAGGTTGTAGGCTTACCTATTCCAGATAGTGAAATAGCATACTTTGTCGTTCATTTTGGTGGTTATCTTAAGAAGAATGAGACGTCGACTAGAAAAAACTACAGAGCGGTTATTGTTTGTCCGAATGGTACGAGTTCTTCACTAATGATAAAGGAAAATCTACGCATTTTATTTCCTCAGGTTAGCTTTATCGGAGTCACTCGAGTAGATCGTTTGCACGAGTTTAAGGATGATGAATTCGATTTAGTATTTTCAACAGTCAAGGTTGAGACTCAAAAACCTCAGTATTTAGTATCAGTAATGATGTCTGTTGAGCAATCTTCACAATTAGTGCAATTAGTCTCAAAAGATTTTCCAGAAATGGATCCTAAAGATATTGAGCTAGAGAGATTGCTTGAGTTGATTAAGCGATTTGCTTCAGTATCACAAGAATCAGAATTACGCATTGCTCTGAAAAATTTTATATACGAAGAAATGCAGAGAAAGGAAGTGTTACCTTTGTTACAAGATTTAATTACAGAAAAAATGTTTCAAAGAAGTTCAGAAAAAATGGGGTGGAAGGATGCTATTCGAAAAGCATCTCAACCAATGCTAGAAAGTGGTCAAATTACTGCCAACTACCCAGAAGCAATGATTGGAAAGGTCGAGGAATTTGGACCTTTCATAAATTTAGGAAAGGGGATTGCGATTCCTCATGCTAGACCTGAAGATGGTGTTAATGAAGTGGGGATGTCTATGCTGGTTTTAGACCATCCAATTTATCTTCTGGATGATCCAGCACAAGAAATTCGTTTATTAATTTGTATTGCTGCTGTCGATAATCAGACTCACCTAAAAGCATTAAAACATCTTACGATGATTTTACGTGATAATGCGAAGGTTGAAAGATTGTTAACAGCTCAAGAGTTTAATGATATCAAAGAAATTATTCAACAGGAGGATTAAATTATGTTGAGAATTGGTACAGCGTGTGGTTCAGGATTAGGTTCTAGCTTTATGGTTCAAATGAATATTGAATCTATTCTTAGCGAACTAGGAGTGACTGGTGTTGAGGTTGAACACTATGATCTAGGTGGAGCAGATCCAAGTGCTGCGGATATTTGGATTGTTGGACGTGACTTGGAAGATTCAGCAGGACACCTAGGTGATGTAAGGGTACTAAATAGCATTATCGATATGGATGAGCTGAAAGAATTAGTAACTAAAATTTGTGAAGAAAAGGGTCTTATTTAGGAGGTTCTATCAATGATTAAGTTCTTATTAGATATTGTAAGTACACCAGCCATATTGGTGGCTTTGATTGCTATTCTAGGTTTGGTGCTTCAAAAGAAAGCAATACCAGATATTATTAAGGGTGGTATTAAAACATTTGTAGGTTTTCTAGTTGTATCAGGTGGTGCTGGAATTATTCAAAGTTCTTTGAATCCATTTGGAACAATGTTTGAAAAAGCATTCCATCTATCTGGTGTTGTACCGAATAATGAAGCGATTGTGGCGGTTGCTTTGACAACTTATGGTTCAGCTACAGCTATGATTATGTTTGCAGGTATGGTCTTCAATATCCTTATTGCTAGATTTACTCGTTTTAAATATATCTTTTTGACAGGTCACCATACATTGTATATGGCATGTATGATTGCTGTAATCCTATCAGTTGCTGGATTTACTAACTTACCATTGATTTTATTGGGTGGTCTAGCTTTAGGTATTATCATGAGTCTATCGCCAGCTTTCGTTCAGAAATACATGGTTCAATTAACTGGTAATGATAAAGTTGCCCTAGGTCACTTTAGTTCATTGGGATATTGGTTAAGTGGATTTGTTGGTGGTCTTGTTGGGGATAAATCAAAATCAGCAGAGGATATAAAATTCCCAAAAAGTTTAGCATTCTTACGTGATAGTACTGTAAGTATTACAATTTCAATGTCAATTATCTATCTAATCGTTGCCATTTTTGCAGGTTCAGGTTACATTGAAAAAGAATTGAGTAGCGGTACTAGTGGTTTAGTTTATGCCCTTCAATTGGCTGGACAATTTGCTGCTGGGGTCTTTGTCATCCTAGCTGGTGTTCGTTTAATTTTAGGTGAAATCGTACCTGCCTTTAAAGGAATTTCTGAACGCTTGGTTCCAAATTCTAAACCAGCTCTTGATTGTCCGATTGTTTATCCATACGCTCCAAATGCTGTCTTAATTGGTTTTATCTCTAGTTTCGCTGGTGGTTTGGTAAGTATGGCCCTTATGATTGCTACTGGATCTGTTGTCATTTTGCCAGGTGTTGTTCCTCATTTCTTCTGTGGAGCAACTGCAGGGGTTATTGGTAATGCCTCAGGTGGTGTTCGTGGAGCAACAATTGGTGCCTTTTTACAAGGTGTTCTGATTAGCTTCTTGCCAGTATTCTTGATGCCGGTTCTTGGTTCTCTTGGATTCCAAGGTTCTACCTTCTCAGATGCAGACTTTGGTTTGTCAGGAATTATTCTTGGTGTTCTTAACCAAGTTGGCTCACAAGCTGGTATCATTATTGGTCTTATCGTTGTCCTTGCAGCTATGGTTGGCATTTCTCTCGTTCATAAAGCACCTGCTAAGGAGGAGTAAGCTATGGCCCTAAGTCCAAAAGAGGTACATGAATTAAAATCTTTTGCTACTGAAATTAGATTAAATACACTGGAAACCTTGAATCATTTAGGATTTGGACATTATGGCGGAAGTCTATCTGTCGTTGAAATACTTGCCGTTTTATATGGAAAAGTGATGAATATGACTCCAGAGCTATTTAAGGAGAAGAATCGAGATTACTTCGTCTTATCTAAAGGCCATGCAGGTCCTGCTCTATATAGTACCCTTTATTTAAAAGGATTTTTTGATAAAGACTTTCTCCACTCTTTAAATACTAATGGTACACGGCTTCCGTCACATCCAGATAGAAATCTAACTCCAGGAGTTGATATGACGACAGGCTCTTTGGGTCAAGGAATTAGTGTTGCTACTGGAATAGCTTATGGACAAATTATAAATGATTCTCTACATTTTACTTATACAATAGTTGGTGATGGTGAATTAAATGAGGGCCAATGTTGGGAAGCAATTCAATTTGCAGCACATCATAAATTGAGAAATCTGATCGTATTTGTAGATGATAATAAAAAGCAACTTGATGGGACGACAGAGGAAGTTTGCAATCCTGGTGACTTTGTTGAGAAGTTTAAAGCCTTTGGATTTGAGGCACTTCGTGTAGATGGCTCGGATATTAAGGGAATTTACGATACGATTATTGAATTGCAATCTTCGACATCTAACCAACCAAAATGTATTGTCCTAGATACTGTGAAAGGACAAGGAATTCCTGAGCTTGAAACTATGACCGCTAATCATCATTTACGCCCTTCAGATGAACAAAGAGCAATGTTAGAAAAAGCAGTGTTTGACTTGCGTAAGCAGCTGGAGGATATGGTATGAAAAGAGAAGCAAAAGAAATGCGTCTAGTGTACAGAGATTTCCTACTTGATGTTAATAAAAGTCATCCGGAAGTTGTTGCATTAGAAGCGGATCTATCGAGTTCAATGGGAACAAATAATTTAGGGAAAGCATTTGGCATGCGATACATTAATGGTGGAATCATGGAATCAGAGATGGTCGGCCTTGCTGCTGGTTTATCTATCCAAGGGTTTAAACCTTATTTCCATACGTTTGGACCATTTGCTTCAAGGAGAGTATTTGACCAGTTGTTTATCTCACTTGGCTATGCTCAATTAAGTGCAACTGTTATTGGATCAGATGCCGGTGTTAGTGCTGAGATGAATGGTGGAACCCATATGCCTTTTGAGGAACTTGGTCTTCTTCGATTAGTTCCTAATGCTACCGTTTTTGAAGTGAGTGATGATGTGCAATTTGAATCAGTATTGCAGCAGACTTTACAATTGAGTGGCTTAAAATATATTAGAACTATTCGGAAAAAACCAGTTCCCCTATATAATGGAGATGAAGATTTCTCTAAAGGATATATAGAGCTTAAACGAGGAAACGACCTCACTTTGGTTTGTTCTGGAATAATGGTTGCATCTTGTTTAGAAGTAGCGAATTCTTTGGAAAAAGAAGGTTATTCGGTTGGTGTCATTGATCTCTTTCGTGTTAAACCTATTCATCCTGAAGTGGAAACTTTGCTGTCAGATAAACCAGTACTAACTGTTGAAAATCATAATGTTATAGGTGGTTTAGGTAGTGCAATCTGTGAAATGATGGCGACCAAAGTCAATACGCCAGTTTACCGACTTGGTATAAAAGAACGTTTTGGCCAAGTAGGACAACAAGATTATCTTCTTAAGGAATATGGTTTAGATAAAAATAGTATCAGACGAGAAATCCAACAGATTCTATCTTAAGTTTAGACATATCTGAAAAAAGGCAAACATCTTTCAGTAGATGTTTGCCTTTTATAGTTTTGAATTAGTAATTCACGGATGTCGACTGATTCTCACCCAAAAATTTCTTTTGCGAGTGCTTTTCCTTTCGGAGTTGCTGCTAAGCCACCTTCAGCAGTTTCACGGAAGGCAGTTGGCATAGCTGAACCAACCTGATACATAGCATCAACGACCTGGTCGACTGGAATGGCTGATGTGATGCCTGCCAAGGCCATGTCAGCAGCTACTAGGGCAAAGCTTGCCCCCATAGCATTACGTTTGACACATGGGACCTCAACCAATCCGGCTACAGGGTCGCAAATGAGTCCCAACATATTCTTAAGCACAAAGCAGATGGCCTGGCTGGCTTGGAAAGGTGTTCCACCAGCAGCTATTGTAATAGCGGCAGCAGCCATAGCAGAGGCGGAACCGACTTCGGCTTGGCAGCCTCCCTCGGCACCAGAAATCGAGGCATTATTTGCGATGACTAGACCAAATGCACCCGCAGTGAAGAGAAAGTCCAATTGTTGTGATTCAGTTAAGCCCAGTTTTTCGATAGCAGTTGTAAGAACAGCAGGCAGACAACCAGCTGATCCAGCAGTTGGTGTAGCACAAACCAAGCCCATCTTGGCGTTAGATTCATTGACGGCCATGGCATTTCTAGCAGCACCCAGAACAGCAGAATCAGCCAGGGTCTTTCCATTTTTGATATAGGCATCCAGTTTGGCAGCGTCTCCCCCGGTTAAACCAGTTGGTGATTTCTCAGGGGATAAACCAGCCTGAACAGACTCTTTCATCACTTCGAGATTTCGAGCCATCAGAGCTAGGATTTCAGGGCGTTCCCGTCCAGTTAGTTCTGTCTCTGTAGCAATCATGAGCTCGGCGATATTACCTTGGTAATCTCGGTCAGCTTGTTGAACTAATTCTTCAATAGTGTAAAACATGCAATCCCCCTCTTAGCTGAAAAAGTTGACATTATGTAGATGAGGAATTCTAGCGATTTCAGTGACGGCCTCATCACACTGGTGCGAGTCAATTTCAATAATCATAATGGCCTTTTCACCCGCATTTTCCCGAGTAACAGTCATCTGGGCGATGTTGATGCCATAACGCGACAAAATATCTGTGACAAGGGCAATCATTCCTGGAACGTCTTGGTGGACAATGATAAGAGTCGGTGTATTCATCTTGAGATTGACCGCAAAACCATTGAGTTCAGTTACTTGGATATTTCCTCCACCGATAGAAACACCTGTGGCAGAAATGGTTTTTTTATCATTTTTTAAGGTAATACGAGTCGTATTGGGATGTGGCGCATTACTATCCTTGTTGATTTTCCAGTAGACCTTAATGCCTTTTTCGTATGCGATATCCAGAGCGCGTGGAATGTCAGGGTCGTCCGTTTCCATACCTAAAATACCAGCCACTAGAGCCACATCAGTCCCATGACCTCGATAGGTTTTGGCAAAGGAATTAAAAAGTTGAAATTCTACCTCAGTCGGTGTTTCACCAAAGATGGCAGAAACAATCTTTCCAATACGAACAGCTCCTGCAGTATGACTAGAGGAAGGCCCGACCATGACAGGTCCAATGATGTCAAAAACGGATTGAAATTTTAAATTTTTCATAACACGCCTCGTTTGATTAATCTTGTATTTTCAGTATACCACGAATTAGAGAGATTCGCTGTTTAAGTAAAAATCTATAGGAATAGTAAAAAAACAACCGACTTTAAGTTTTCTTTAAGGTTCAATGGATATAATAGCAGTCTATTAAGTAAGCAATACTTATTTTTCATAAATCTGAGAGGGCGGCCTGCGGGTCGCCCTTTTGTGTTTCTTTCTTTATATGTAGCTGGATTGTGGTAAAATAGAGCCTAAAGATTTTCCAGTTAGAAAGGATATACCATGACCTACACCCATTTACTTTTCGACCTTGACCACACCCTCCTAGATTTTGACCGTGCTGAAGATTTGGCTTTGACCTACCTTCTTGAAGAGGCTGGGGTGGCTTCACGAGATCTTAAAGTTTACAAGGATCACTATATTCCCATGAACCGTTCCATGTGGGAAGATCTTAATCATGGTTTAATCACTAAGCCTGAGTTGCTTCGCACGCGCTTTTCTCGTCTTTTTGAGCATTTTGGACAGGAGGTTGATGGCAGTCACTTAGCTGGCCGTTACCAACATTTCTTGAGCCAACAGGGGCAGGAGTTGCCTCAGGCCCATGCCTTCTTATCGAACGTTAAAGACCGAGGCCACAAGATTTATGCAGCCACTAATGGTGTTAGCTACATTCAACGCGGCCGTCTGCAAGCCTCAAGCATCTTGCCATTCTTCGACGATATTTTCATTTCAGATGAAGTGGGTGCCCACAAACCGTCTACGGACTTTTTTGAAAAAATTGCGGATCAGGTACATGACTTTCACCTTGCTTCAGCCCTCATGATTGGTGATAGTCTAACTGCCGATATCCAAGGTGGTAATAATGCAGGAATTGACAGCATTTGGTTTAATCCCAAAGGTTTGGTTAATGAGACTCCAGCTGTTCCAACCTATCAAGTCAAAAACTACCAAGAAATCTTGACGATTTTGAGCAAATAGGCCACTTTTCAAAATTGTATTCACCCATGACTATTAAGAGCTTTTCAGCTCTTTTTTTGCTACAATGAAAGCATGAATGATCTGATTAAACATAAGCTGGAACTGCTCCCAAACAATCCTGGGTGCTATCTCCACAAGGACAAATTCGGCAATATTATCTATGTCGGTAAGGCTAAAAATCTGAAAAATCGTGTGCGTAGCTATTTTCGTGGAAGTCATGATACCAAGACAGAGCTTTTGGTATCTGAGATTGCAGACTTTGAATTTATCGTAACCGAGTCTAATATCGAGGCCCTGCTTTTGGAAATTAATCTTATCCAAGAGAATATGCCCAAATTCAACATCCGCCTCAAGGACGACAAGTCTTACCCATTTATCAAGATTACTAAGGAGCTTTATCCAAGGCTCTTGATTACCCGCCAGGTTAAGAAGGATGGCGGTCTCTATTTTGGTCCTTACCCAGACTCTGGTGCGGCCAATGAAATCAAGAAGCTGTTGGACCGTATTTTCCCCTTTAAGAAATGTAAAAATCCCGCCAACAAGGTCTGTTTCTATTACCATATTGGCCAATGTAATGCCCATACCATCTGTCACACCACTGAGGACTATTGGCAAGGTTTGGTTGAGGATGTTAAGAATTTCCTAAACGGTCATGATGATAAAATCATTAATCAGCTTAAGGCCAAGATGAAGGATATGTCTGACCAGATGGAATTTGAGCGTGCTGCGGAGTATCGTGATTTGATTGAGGCAGTATCAACGCTGAGGACCAAGCAAAGGGTTATCCGTCAGGACATGCAGGACCGTGATATCTTCGGTTACTACGTGGACAAGGGGTGGATGTGTGTTCAGGTTTTCTTTGTTCGTCAAGGAAAACTCATTCAGCGTGATGTCAATATGTTCCCTTATTATAATGATGCTGAGGAAGATTTTCTAACCTATATGGGTCAGTTTTATCTGGATAGTCGTCATCTCAAGCCTAGGGAGATTTTCATTCCAGGAGACATTGATCAAGAGTCTGTTGAAGCTCTAGTTGGAGATGAGGTCAAGGTCTTTAAACCTCAACGTGGCGAGAAGAAGCAGTTGGTTAATCTGGCGACAAAAAATGCCCGTGTCAGTCTGACCCAAAAATTTGATCTCCTTGAAAAAGATATAGCCAAGACTCAAGGAGCCATTGAAAATCTAGGAAAACTCATGGGAATTCCGATACCTGTTCGCATCGAGTCCTTCGATAACTCTAACATCATGGGAACGAGTCCTGTATCCGCTATGGTTGTCTTTGAGAATGGGAAACCCAATAAAAAAGAGTACCGCAAATACAAGATTAAGACGGTTGAAGGACCTGACGATTATGCCAGCATGCGTGAGGTCATTCGTCGCCGTTATAGTCGTGTCAAACGCGATGGGCTAACGCCACCAGACCTTATTATCATGGATGGTGGTCAAGGGCAGGTTAATGTGGCCAAGGATGTCCTGCGTAATGAATTGAATCTCTCGATCCCAGTTGCGGGGCTTCAGAAAAATGATAAGCACCAAACCAACGAATTGCTCTTTGGTGACCCCTTGCAAGTCATTGATTTGCCACGTCAATCCGAGGAATTTTTCCTTCTTCACCGTATTCAAGATGAAGTTCACCGTTTTGCTATCACCTTCCATCGTCAAGTTCGTAGTAAAAATAGTTTCAGCTCCAAACTTGATGGCGTGGAGGGGCTTGGACCTAAGCGCAAACAAAAACTTCTCAAACACTTCAAGTCTATGACAGCTATCCAAAAAGCTACCGTTGAGGATATCCAAGCACTTGGCATTCCAGAAAAAGTAGCAGAGGCTCTGTTAGATAAATTAAATGATAACAATTAAGTTAGACTTTTCAAGTAACTCAGAAAAACTTGGTAGGGTGATTGATAATTCAATGATTTCCTAGGAATTCTATTTCTTGAGAGTGGGACAGAAATCGGTAATTCGTTAGAATTCGATTTCGTCGTCCCACCTCCGCACAGTTGAGTAGGGCAGTAAAAGCTGATGAAATCAGCGTAGTAGAGCCCACTCAACCACTGCGTCTTGCTCGACAATCCAAAAACAATAAAGAGGCTAGGACTTTTGTCCCAGCCTCATAATTTTGAGAAA
>NZ_KV794074.1:0-280 GCF_001808655.1 Streptococcus sp. HMSC078H03 | reverse complement strand
AATTTAATTTATCAAAGTAGGTTTAATTAGAGAAAAGGAAAGAGAAGATGACAATGAAAAAAAGCAATATTTTAGGGATTTTTGTAGGACTATTTTTAGGGCTGGTTACAGTCTTAGGAATGAGCCTATTTACCTTTATTAATTTAAAATTTAACTCTGTTTATTATGCTCAGCATATCCCTCATAAGGAGGGGACAGATCCGGACGTCATTATGTTGATGGAGAATATGGGTTGGGCCTATACACCGGAAATAGAAGGTATTAGCTACGATGATGATGG
>NZ_KV794073.1:0-298 GCF_001808655.1 Streptococcus sp. HMSC078H03 | reverse complement strand
TTCTCTAATTAAACCTACTTTGATAAATTAAATTAAACAACCACTGAAGATTGATTAATGGTTTTGATTGAGCATCAATCACAGGTTGAACAGTTTCTCTAATTTCTTTTTGGACTTTTCGTTGATTATACTTAATCTTGTGATAATGTTCATCAAAAGCATCTTGGAGAGAAAAATTACGATTTAAAAGATAGCCATCACCAGATGCCGAACTAAAATATAGAGTATCACCTGAAAGACCTAATATAGACCTTTCCGTTCCTTTATTTCTAGTTATAGCGTACATTCCATCATCATC
>NZ_KV794072.1:209561-228417 GCF_001808655.1 Streptococcus sp. HMSC078H03 | reverse complement strand
CTCGCGAAACAGCTTATTTATAATATCATCTCTGACCTGTCTTGTCAATAATTTGCATTGATTTTAATTTTCTTTTTTTTATAACACTTTCTAATAGTACTTCTTCTCTCGATTTATCTAAAAAAAGAAGAGTAAAACTCCTTACTCTTCTTCATCTTTATTTTTATTTTCAATTCTTTCTTTGACTTCATCGTAAGATAGGGCATGATTATCTTCTTCTGAATCTCCAAGAGAATCCTCCGGCATCTTACCAGTCTCATAAATTGACTTGATTTGTGCAGCATCAAGTGTTTCATACTTAAGCAAAGCTTCTGCAATGAGTGCATGTGTTTCTCGGTTTGCATTGATAATTTCAGCTGCTTTGTCATGTGCTTCAACTAAAAGTGATCGAATTTCTTCGTCAATAAGTTGAGCTGTATGAGCTGAGTAAGACTTATCTGTCGTAAATTGTCCTGGATTCATCGCATGATTACCTTCATATTGGACTGGTCCAAGTTTTTCGCTCATACCATATTCAGTAACCATTGCACGTGCTAACTGTGTTGCTTGCTCAAAGTCATTTGAAGCGCCTGAGGTTTGAACGTTGAAAATAATTTCTTCTGCAACACGTCCACCCATAAGTCCTGCCAATTGTTCTTTTAGCTCATCTTTAGATGACAACATCTGATCCTCTTTTGGTAGAGAAATCATATAACCACCTGCGCGGCCTCGTGGAACAATAGTAACCTTGTGAACATCACGAGCGCTAGAAAGTGTTAAACCAACAATTGTATGACCTGCTTCATGGTAAGCCACAACTTTACGTTCGTGTTCTGAAACTTGGCGGTCTTTCTTAGATGGTCCAGCAATAACACGATCCTCTGCTTCGTCGATATCACTAGCATCAATTCTAGTCTTACTACGTCGTGCAGCAACTAGGGCTGCTTCATTCAAGACATTTTCTAAGTCAGCTCCAACAAAACCTGGAGTTTGTTGAGCAACAACTTTAAGGTCAACATCTTCAGCCAATGGTTTATTCTTGGCATGGACTTTCAAGATAGCTTCTCGGCCTTTTACATCTGGGCGACCAACAAGAACTTTACGGTCAAAACGTCCTGGACGTAGGAGGGCTGGATCAAGAACATCACTGCGGTTGGTTGCAGCAATGACAATGATATTCTCATTTCCATCAAAACCATCCATTTCTATCAACAGTTGGTTAAGGGTTTGTTCACGTTCGTCGTTACCGCCACCCATTCCAGTACCACGACGACGGCCAACCGCATCGATTTCATCAATAAAGATAATAGCACGTTCGGCCTTCTTAGCGTCTTCAAAAAGACTACGAACACGACTTGCTCCGACACCGACAAACATCTCTACGAAATCAGAACCTGAGATACTAAAGAAAGGAACATCTGCTTCACCAGCAACAGCTTTAGCAAGCAGAGTTTTACCTGTCCCTGGAGGGCCTTCAAGGAGAACACCCTTAGGGATACGTGCACCAAGTGCTTTATATTTACGTGGATTTTTGAGGAAATCTACGACTTCTACAAGTTCTTCTTTTTCTTCTTCTGCACCAGCCACATCTGTGAAACGAACTTTAATATTCTCTTTTGATTGAGTCTTAGCACGGTTGCGGCCAAAATTCATTGCACCGCGGTTACCACCTTGGTTCATCATGAAAAGGAAGAAAATAGCAATCCCAATCAAAGGTAGGTAACTAAAAAGATATGAAATCCAAGCACCACTTGAACTTTCACGTATCATTTTAACATTAACATCAGCTGCTTCTGATGCTGACTGCAATTTCTGCATGGTTGTTTCATTCTGCAGCACAGTCGATGTAAAGCTACGTGTCTCTGATGATGCACTACCTAAAAATGGTAGACTAAGATCAGTATCAACCTTTTCGGCCTTTTTGTAGCTACCTTTAACTTCAATGATACTACCGTCTGGCTGATAAGTGATAGATTTTACCTTACCATCTTCAATTTTCTTAACCAACTGTGTGTAAGACAATTGTTGACTTGGGCTTTGGCTTCCTCCTGCAAAGTATTGTACTCCGGTTACAACCGCAATAATAACTATGATGTAGAGAAAAGCGTTCCGTAAGAAGCCATTATTATTTTTATTATTCATAAATTAATTAGACCTTTACTTATTTTGTATAAATTTCTTCTTTTAGGACACCGACATAAGGGAGGTTACGGTATTTTTCATCATAGTCTAGTCCGAAACCAACGATAAATTCATTAGGAACATCGTAACATACGTAATCTGCCTCAATATCAACAACACGACCTTCTGGTTTATCAAAAAGAGTTGCGATTTTGACTGAATTGGCTTTACGGTACTTGAACATATCTCGAAGATAAAGGAGCGTACGACCTGTGTCAATGATATCTTCAATAAAGATGATGTCTCGTCCTTCAACATTAGTGTCAACATCTTTAAGAATCTTTACTTCACCACTGCTGACAGTTCCACCACCATAACTTGAAACGACCATAAAGTCCATCTCAATATGGGTATCGATATGTTTGATAAGTTCTGCCATAAATGGAACAGCACCTTTCAAAACACAGACTAGTAAAGGATTTTTCCCCGCATAATCCTCTGTCAATTGTTGTCCTAGTTCTTTAGTTTTAGCTACGATATCCTCTTGGGAAAAGAGGACTTTTTTAATGTCTTTTTCTAACATTTGGGTTCCCTTTCTCGAAGTCAATATTCTGTTATTATACCACTTTTACTTCAATCATCGTTATTTGAACATGGTATTTGATTAGAAATTCTTATAAATGACTACAGTGCCATAAAGTATAGCATTTTCAGGTCTTTTTTTCAAATAGAGACGCCCAGCAACATAAAGAAAAATAATCTGACCATCTTGTTCTCCTATAATGGCTTTTTGACGATCCTTCTCTAAAATCTTATTGTCTATAAACAGTCGTCTTAATTTTTTATGGTGACTACCAAGGTCAATCTTATCGCCTTCTTTTCTATGACGAATCAGTATTGGGGAATCTGACCAAATACTAATAGTATCTGAGTTAGAAACGTCATTGAATTCTGAAAAAGTCAAGGTGTAATCCTCAAACTCAACAGATTTTCCAAATTCTAAGAGACAAGGAGGGGATAAAGAGATAGCCTCTTCTTTCCTTATTAGGAAAGAAGTCTGTGTTTTTATTAGTTCGTAACCATTTTTTAGGGGTATCTTCCCTGAACCATTTTTTCTTAGATAACTTATCAATTGATTAAATTGGCCTTTAGAAAGCTGTAAATCAGGAAAGGTATCTAAATAGTTCTGAAAAAGAAAGAGCTGGACAGGATCTGACTGTTGCTGAAAAACAGATAAATCAGTGATAGTAATATCCTTTGTTAACTCCCCTAAAGCTTGCTTCATAAGACCAATCTCCTCGGCTAAAAGACAAAGGTGCTCCTTAAATTTAGGATTTTCCTGAGATAAGGTAGGAAGATAGGATAGTCTGATGCGATTCCGAAGATAGGCTAATGACGTATTACTCCTATCTTCAAAATGGAAAGTTACGGGAAGCTGATCTTTCGTAAGATGCAAAAAGGGACGAATAATCTGACCAGTGCCAAATGGTCTGATAGCTGAAATTCCTGTCAGGTGTCTTAAACGACTTCCTCTCAACAGTCTCATAAAAATCGTCTCTGCTTGATCATCTGCATGATGGGCTGTTACAAGAGCAGAGTAATCATAATCTTTCATGACCCGCTTAAAAAACTCATAGCGAAAGGTACGGGCAGCATTTTCTGAAAACTTTCCTGAGAAGGCACTATAGTGAAAAGGGACCTTATGTTCCTCTGCCCAATGACGTAAATACGCTTCTTCATGCTCCGACTCTTGTCGTTGTTTATGGTTAACGTGAGCAATCCCCAACTGAATATCCAAATCTTTTTGATGGTTATACAAAAAGTGCAGCAAACTCATAGAGTCTGCTCCACCTGATACTGCTACTAAAATTTTCTTGTGCTGGTTAAAATAACCCTTGGCTTGCATCATTTGCAACAATTTTTGTGTCATTATTTTAAAATTCCATAAACATCATCTGCAATTGAGGTGATTTTGTCATAGCCCTCTTTATCCGTAAAAATCGATAGAATAAAGGGAGAATCTGCATAAACAATAGCGACGTCATGTTTAAAGTCGTAGGCATCACCAATTTTATGAGCGACAGGCACATCAATGTTTTTGGAAATACGTTCGCCATCATAGTCCGTACTTGAAAGATAATTGATAATATCTCCATTTTGTCTATAAACAGCCTCCATCAAAGTACCTGCGGCTCTAGCAGTCAACTCCTTTTTATCCATATTCCACGAAGTCGCTGCGGCTTTATCTACTGATTTTTGGAAGGCCTTGTCATACTGATTGGTTACATAATAACCTAATATATTTGTCGCTACATTATCTGAGTTTTGGGCTACAGCCTTTAACAGATTTTCCAAGCTATAATTCTTATCATCAGGTATCTTACTAATCTTTCCAGAACCATCTGGATCATAGGCACCTGGAAAACCATTCACAGCTGCGGTATATTGATACTCATCTGATAATGATAATTTTTTTTGAGACAGACGTTCCTGTGCATAATAGAGTACTCCAAGCTTGGCTACGCTTGCTGCATACATGCTTTTTTCGTCATTGATAGCAGCTACTCGGTCCGTATCAAGCTGTTTAACATAAACTGAGATGCGCTCTTGATTGTTATACTTCTCATTAAGGACTTTTTGAACAGCCTCGATGCGATTGTCAGTCGTTGATAAATCAGAAGCGTTGATCCACCCCTCACCGTCTACCAAATAGTAGGTCCCTGCATGCGTCTGAGCTGCTTGGCTAACCTTAATGGGTTTAAAACTAGCGAGTTTGGAGTCAGCTTTTTCAGTTCCTAAAACGTAAGGTTCTTTGTATACCGTTAAACCATCTTTAGTCCATAAGGTCAT
The DNA here is from genome assembly GCF_001808655.1 of Streptococcus sp. HMSC078H03. NCBI lineage: Bacteria > Bacillati > Bacillota > Bacilli > Lactobacillales > Streptococcaceae > Streptococcus > Streptococcus sp. HMSC078H03. The sequence continues at coordinate 223,467 of NZ_KV794072.1, read as the reverse complement.
ATCTACTGGTTTTTCATTATAGATACTGTCGTCTACAATTGATTTCTGACTAGCGGCTACATAATCACCATCTTGAAGTTGGAAAACAGGCTCACCTTTAGCATTCCAAAAAATAGCAGAAATTGATAGTTTGGTATCCGCTTGGATACTGGTTTTAAATTCTGTTAAATCCTTGTTCTTATAAGTTAGGATAGTTGTTATCGTTCTTGGATTTTTAGGAATCTGTTTAAATTGAGCCAAACTAGCTGTAGTATTTTGAGTCAATTTTTGGACCTGTTTTTGGGTCAGAGTTAGCTCCTTCTCCATAGGAAGTAAGACTAGGGGGCTAGAAGATACAAGCACAACAGTTGCAGCTATTAAGAGCTTTTTCATGCTTGCTTCTTCACCTCCTCTTTCCTCGGTAATTCCATTTTAAGTTGCTGATTTTTTTCTGATAGTTCCTCTAACTTGGCTTCTGAATAGGTTAAAAAAGTTTCTACAGTTTTTAGTAAATCTTTCATTAGGGTAATAAGCTTGGTACAGGATAGATTGACTCTCCTTCACGTGAATAATAGTACTTAGCACGCGCATATTTCTCGGCGAAAGCATCATCCTTAAGTTTCTTAGCCAAATCCTTTCGTTCCTTTGTCTGATCCGACAATTTATCATAGTCTTTCTGAAGCGACAAGACTTCCTTCTCTTGCTGTTTGATATTCATATAGGTCTCAACCAGATTATAGGTTGGCAAGATAAAGAGTAAAACAACCACAAAAAGAATCCACCCCATAAAGCGATTCCTTTGTTCGTGTTCGGCACGCTCTAATCGTTGCTCTTGATTGGCATTATCAATGTAATCGTTCGTAAGCTGTACAATATTAGGCTTCTTGCTCATCTGCTTCAATCCTTGTTTCACTTATAATCTCGTACATTTTTGCCGCATCTTCTTTTTTAGTACTGTCTTTCATTTCTAAAACACGGACAGTTAAAAGTTTATTTCCAAAACGAACTTCCACTTGGTCACCAATTTTTAAATCTGTAGATGACTTAGCGAGTACTCCATTTACTTTTATACGTCCTTTATCAGCTACTTCTTTAGCAACTGGACGGCGTTTGATAATTCGTGATACTTTTAAATATTTGTCTAATCTCAATGTTACTGTTTCCTTTTCGTTAGGATATCTCTTCTATGATAGCATTTTTTTGAGAAAATAGGTGACTAAAGCCTTTTCAAGTACAAAAATAAGAGAATCGACACTAGTCGACCCTCTCAGGAGATTTATGAAAAAGAAAAGTTTTAGGATATTTTATAGTATAGAGAGACTTACTTAAACTTTCCTTAAGCTTCTTTTTTTTCTTTACGTTCTTTGATTTCCATAAATGTCTGTCCAAAAATTTTTAATTCTTCAAGAATCTCATAGTCTTTCTTGTTACGAACATCAAAAGTAATCTCTACTTTCCCTTGGTTATCACTGATTTTTGCTTTTAAATGCGTTTTAGAGATGGCTTCGAAATAGTCTTGAGTCAAGAAGAATTTAAGAGAGGCTTTTTCGAAACGAACAATAATAGTATCGTTCTTACGCTCGACTAATTCTGCAAAGGCAGCATCCAAATAGGCCTTAACCAGACCAATCTCAATGAGATAGGCAACTTGGTCTGGATATTCTCCAAAGCGGTCAATAAGCTCATCTTGAAGGTCTTGATAGTCTTTCTGATTCTCAATTTCTCGAATACGCTTATAAATTTCAATTTTTTGGCGCTCGTCAGAAATATAGTCAGAAGGGAGGTAAGCATCAATCTGAAGATTGAACTCTGCATTTCCTTTACGGCGAACTTGAGTTTTACCTTGACGTTTATTGATAGCCTCTTCCAAGAGTTGCGAGTACATTTCGAATCCGACTGAGTCGATGAAACCACTTTGAGAAGCACCAAGAATGTTCCCGGCACCACGAATTGATAAATCACGCATGGCAATTTTGAAACCTGATCCCAGTTCTGTAAATCCCTTAATAGCATCCAATCGCTTCTCAGAAACTTCCGTCAACACTTTGTCAGGACGATACATGAGATAGGCATAAGCAATTCGATTACTACGCCCCACACGACCTCTCAACTGATAAAGAGTAGATAAGCCCATATGATCTGCATTCTCAATAAAGAGCGTATTAACGTTGGAGATATCAATCCCTGTCTCGATAATGGTCGTTGCTACCAAAACATCGTAATCACCATTCAAGAAATCCAAGAGGGTATTCTCCAACATAACCTCACTCATCTGACCATGAACAAATCCGATACGTGCTTCAGGGACTAGCTCATGTAGTTCAGAAACTTTTTGATCAATGGTTTCAACACGATTATAAACATAAAAAATCTGGCCGCCTCGGTCCATCTCTCTTAATATCGCTTCTCGAATAAGACCAGGATTGGTTTCCATAACATAAGTTTGAACTGGATAACGGTTGGTAGGTGCTGTCTCAATAATCGACAAATCACGAATACCTAACATAGACATATGAAGCGTACGAGGAATAGGTGTCGCAGTTAGCGTAAGTACATCAACCCTAGCCTTCAACTCCTTAAGTTTCTCTTTATGCTTCACGCCAAAACGTTGTTCTTCATCAATTACTAGCAAGCCTAAGTCAGAAAACTTAACATCTTTGGACAGCAGGCGGTGGGTACCGATAATAATATCAATACGCCCTTTAGCTAAATTTTCAATAGTCTCATTTTGCTCTTTTTTACTTCTAAAACGACTGAGTTCATCTACCTCAACAGCATGATTTTCAAAACGTTCTTTAAAATTCAAATAATGCTGGTGGGCAAGAACTGTTGTAGGAACTAGGATAGCAACTTGCTTTCCATCATTGACCGCCTTGAAGGCAGCACGCATAGCTACCTCTGTCTTACCAAAACCAACATCACCAACCAAGAGACGATCCATGGGTTTGTCTGACTCCATGTCTGCCTTAATTTCCTTGATAGAACGCAATTGATCCTCTGTCTCAGCATAGGTAAAATCATCTTCGAAATCCCTTTGGTTATCATCATCTGGTGAAAAAGCAAAACCTTTAAGTTGACTACGCTCAGCATAAAGTTTTAAGAGATCATCGGCAATATCCTCTACTTGCTTGCTTACTTTTTGTTTAGTCTTTTGAAAACGCCCATCATTGAGTTTATTAATTTTAGGCTCTTTTCCGTCCGCTGATACATACTTAGAGAGACTCTCAATCTGCTCAACAGGTAGAGAAATTGTTGCAGCATCCTGATATTGGATGGTCAAGTAGTCACGATGCACCCCTTTAATCTCAATAGTCTCAATACCTTTAAATTGACCGATACCATGAGTCTGGTGTACAACATAATCACCTTTTTCAAGTTCATTGTAATCTTTGAGACGCTCTGCATTGGAAACGTGACTGGCACGCGCACGACGTTTTACTTTTTTATGAAAAATCTCACGTTCAGTGACAAGAACAAGCTTTTCATCCGCAAAGTAAAAACCATTGGATAAGTTTCCTAAGACTAACTGAGGCTTATGAGGGATCAAATCTCCAAAACTACTAAGGGGTAAATCTAAATCATATTCTTCCAAGGTTTCCTTCAAAGATTTGAGCTGCTTCTCAGACCCCACTTGTAAAATAACTGTTGCCTTATTCTTGGTATAGCGATGTATTTCATCAACTAGAAGTGGGAACTGGTTAAAGAACTCTTGCATAGGGTATTGCGTGAATTGATACAACTTATCAAATTTAAGATTTCCCAATCCCTTATGAAAATTCGAAAAGAAACTAGCTGGCTGATAGTTACGTAAAGTCTTAAATGAATCCACTAAGTAATTTAGATGACTCAGAGACTTGCCCTGATGAAGATCCTCAGTTAAAAGATTAGCCACTTCCAACTCAAGACGTCCATGGCGGTCCACTATCTTTTGAAAATCATCAATGAATACAGGAGTTCCCTTTGGAAGGTAGTCAAATAAGGTGTAAGCTTTATCATAAAAGAGAGATAAAAACTTACGTAAATCTTTATGACGGTAACCATCAATCGTAACTGACAGAACTTCCTCAAGGTAAGCTTTATGAGGACCTTCTGCCTTCGAGACCGCACTTTCTAGGGCCTTCTCAGCACGTTGGTAATCTTCTCTTGTTAAGATAATATCATCTGCCGGAGATACGATAACATGCTCTAAATTGTCTAAAGATTTTTGACTATCGCTATCAAACTGACGAATACCATCAATCTCGTCTCCAAAAAATTCTAAACGGTAGGGGAGTTCTGCAGTCAGTTCATAGATATCTAAAATATCGCCCCTACGACTAAACTCACCAGGTGAGAGAACCTGCTCTACCCTTTGGTATCCAATATGAGTCAGATGCTTACTGAGAGCCTCTAAATCATGTTCTTCCCCTAGTGCTAAGTTAATACGAGAGTCTTTATAAACCTTAGGGTTAGGCAAATGTAACTTAGTCCCAACTAAACTCGTGACCAAAACCCCACTGGCCTCTTTATCTATTAAAAAATTAAGACTTTCGAGACGAGAATGGGTCTTTTCTGGAGAAGCGAAGATAAACTCTGCAGCTACTACATCATCTGCAAAAAAAGAATAAACCTTATCCTCTCCTAAGATAGCTGACAAATCTCCTGTTAGTTGCTCAGCTTCATTTTGTGTTGAAGTAACGATTAGAATCTTAGGAACCTGCTCAGAAAGGGCAGATGCCATGACAACTGCCTTGCTGGAACCAGAAAATCCCATAACCAACTGTCTACTCAATAAAGTTACTTTATCACGCCACTCAAGCAATTGAGGATTCTTCTCAAAAAGATCTAATAGGGTATTAGCCATTATAACGCCTCATGGTGTCTTCGAAATCATTGGTTTTAAGGTAATGATTGAGGGCCGTCTCTACCTTGTCTAAAGTCAGTAAAATTGTGGCATAATCATCTTCACTAAATTTTCCAAGGACATGATTAACGACCGTCATTCCTTTCTGTGGGCGACCAATACCAATTTTTATACGGTCAAATTCTTGAGTGCCAGTTTCAGCAATAATAGATTTAATCCCATTATGACCACCTGCTGAACCTTTTTGACGAAAGCGCAGTTTCCCAACTTCCATATCTAAGTCATCGTAAATAACGATAAAATCCTCCATGGGAATATTGTAATAAGCTAGCAATGCTCTAACAGCTAGACCAGATAGATTCATAAAGGTCGTTGGTTTCACAAAATAAACCTTTTCACCGTTTAAAAAGGTCGAAGCCACTTCAGCCTTAAAGGTCTTTTCTTCAGAAAAGGTTAATCCCAGTTCCTTAGCCATTAGGTCAATAGCCATAAAACCAACATTGTGACGTGTCTCATGGTATTTTGAACCAGGATTTCCCAAGCCAACTACTAATTTTGTCATTATTTCTCCTCTTTGATAAACAGCAAAAGGACTGAAAAATACTTTTCAGCCTTGTGCACTATTTTTTATTTTCTAAACGTTGAAACGGAATTCCATAATATCGCCATCTTGGACAACATATTCTTTTCCTTCTTCACGAAGGCGACCAGCTTCCTTAACAGCTTTCTCAGAACCATATTTAATGAGATCATCGTAAGACATGGTTACAGCACGGATAAAGCCTTTCTCGAAGTCAGAGTGGATAATTCCTGCTGCTTGTGGAGCCTTGATGCCGCGTTTAAAGGTCCAAGCACGTACTTCTTTCTCACCAGCAGTAAAGTAAGTTCCAAGACCAAGCAAGTGATAGGCTGCGCGTGTCAGTTTATCAACTCCTGATTCTGTCAAACCAAGGTCTTCCAAGAACATTTCTTTGTCTTCATCATCCAATTCAGAAATTTCTTCCTCAACACGTGCCGAGATAACAACTACTTCTGCATTTTCAGTCGCTGCAAACTCACGAATTTGTTTGACATAATCAATATCATCAGGATTTGCGACTTGGTCTTCATCAACGTTAGCCACATAAAGTACTGGTTTTGTTGTCAAGAGGAAGAGTCCCTTAACAATTTTTTGCTCTTCCTCAGTAAAATCAATCGTACGTGCAGACTTACCATCTTCTAGAACAGGTTTAATCTTTTGAAGAATATTAAACTCTGCCACAGAATCTTTATCTTTTTGTGTACGCGCAATTTTTTCGACACGCGCATAACGTTTGTTAATTGATTCAAGGTCAGCCAAAATCAATTCTAGGTTGATTGTATCGATATCGGCCATAGGATCTACAAAGGCATCCTCACGCCCTTGTTCACGCATAACATTTTCATCATCGAAAGCACGAACGACATGGACAATAGCATCTACTTCACGAATGTTCGCCAAGAACTTATTTCCAAGACCTTCACCCTTTGATGCTCCTTTTACGATACCCGCAATATCTGTGAACTCAAATGTGGTTGGAACTGTCTTTTTAGGGGTAATAAGTTCAGTCAGTTTCGTCAAACGCTCGTCTGGTACCTCAACCATTCCGACGTTTGGATCAATTGTCGCGAAAGGATAGTTAGCAGCTTCCGCACCCGCTTTTGTAATTGCATTGAAAAGAGTTGATTTACCAACGTTTGGCAAACCAACGATACCTGCTGTTAAAGCCATTAATTTATTTCTCCATAAAAAAGTAATTCAGTTAATTATAACACAAAAATTGTTAAAAATAGGCAACTTCCCTTTGAGAATCATAAAAAGGAAAGCAAGGCAAAGAATGCTATAAAGAAGATAATTAGGGACTCTAGAAAGTTTTTATATTGCTAGTAAACTAATTTTCTTAACACAAGAACCTCATTATATAGACTCCCCAATGTCTGTTATAAAACCTTCTTAAGTTTCTTTTCGAAATCATGACGACTCATCATAACCACATGATCACAATTCGTACAACGAATCTTAATGTCAGCTCCAAGACGGGTCACTTCCCATTCATTAGCTTTTTTTCCTGTTGCTTTTATGGTACAAGCATGTGGTTTTTTCATTTCAACTAAACTTCCAATTTGGTACATAAACTCCCTCTCTAGTAAAAAAGTTATCCACAGTGGATAACTTTTTCGATTTTAGTTTGTTCTTACAGGTGTAATCAATTGAATAAAATTCTCACTGTCATCTGCTGGCGTCAAAGTAAATGGACGCACCGGTGAAATGAAACGTACACGGACAGTCTCACTCTTAAGAGCTTTCAAAGCATCTATTAGGTAGGTTGGGTTGAAACTAATGACCAAATCACTACCAGAAACATCTTGCACATCAATATCCTCATTCACCTTTCCGACTTCTGGTGAATTAACATGGGCACTGACACTGCCATTGATGATTTCGAGTTTGACGGTACCACTTTGACTAGCATTAGAAATCAAATATGAACGTTCCATAGCAGAACGAAGGCTAGCAGTCTCGAAAACAACTTCTGTTTCAAATGAATCAGACAAGAGACGATTCGTGTCTGGATAATTTCCTTCAAGTAGACGTGTATAGAAAGAAATTGTTTCACTACGGAATAGAATTTGATTTGCTGAGAAGAAAACCTCTAAGTTTTCAATATCATCGCTAAAGACTGCCGATAATTCTTTAAGTGAGCGACTTGGGATTACAACATCAAAGTTATCCGCAGAATGCTCCAAAACAAGTTGACGTTGGCTCATTCGGTGAGAGTCTGTTGCTACAGCTTTGAGATCTTTATGATTTGAAAGAACAAAGTGAACCCCAGTTAAAATTGGACGACTTTCTTGTGTGCTTGCTGCGAATGAAGTTTCAGCAATGATAGATTTTAACACTTTTGTGTCCATGAGTAATGGCGTCAAGCTATCAACTTCCTGAATACGGGGATATTGTTCGACATCTTTCCCTTTCAAGGTAATTTCTGATTTACCACTTTTCAGTAAAACTTGGTATTGTTCGATTTCTTCAAAAGTAAGGGTAACATCAGGCAAGCTTGAGACAACATTAATGAAAAAGTTTGCTTCCAAAAGGATACTACCTGGCTGCGTAATTAATAGGCCTGCATTTTCTTCTGAAACTGAGATACTATTTTCAATTGAGATTTGCCCATTTGATCCTGTCAAATAGATACCATCTTTGGTAACTTCGATTTTAATCGTTGATAGAATTGGGATAGCATTTTTAGAAGAAATAGCACGGCGAGTTGTATGAAGTGCTTGTAAGAAATAAGCTTTATTAATCGCAAATTGAATCATGATGCTCCTTTATTTTATTAGTATTATTTTAGTAGTAGTAGTAGGTCTTGTGGACACTGTGCATAAGTCTACAAAACATAGTTTTATCAAGGCTTTAAACTTGTGCACAGCCTGTGGAAAAGTTTGGATAATTTTTAATAGTTATCCACAAGTGTCATTTTATCTTGTTTTTGATGGTATCAATTTCAATGCGTAAACTGTCATCTTGAGCAATCATATTTTTGATTTTATTGTATGCATGTAAGACAGTTGAGTGATCTCTTCCGCCAAATTCTTTTCCAATTTTTGGAAGGGAGTTATCAGTCATTTCACGCGCAAGATACATGGCTACCTGACGTGCCAAGACAATATTTTGTGTTCGTTTAGTTGCCTTGATCTCTTTTACAGTGACATTATAAAATTTTCCTACCTCAGTTTGGATATCCTCAATCGGAATAAGAGTTAATTTAGGACCATCCATTTTACGTGCGCGAATGGCTTCGGCAGCTACTTCAACTGTGATAGTATCTAACTGGCGAACATTGGCAACTAAGCTAATATCTTTTAAGGCCCCTTCTAAGTCACGGACATTTGAATCAAATTGGCCAGCTAAATACTCAATTGTTTCAGGAGGAAAATGATAATCATAGTCCATAATCTTATTAGTAAGAATGGCCACTCGCGTTTCAAAGTCGGGTGGTGTGATATTAACGGTTAACCCCCATTTAAAGCGCGTGACAAGACGCTCTTCCATCTCGTTCAATTGATCTGGATTACGGTCGCTGGTCAGGACAATTTGTTTATTATTATTGTGAAGGACATTGAAAGTATTGAAAAATTCCTCTTGAGTGGCTTGCGTTGATTTTTTAGCCAATGATTGAATATCATCAATTAAGAGAACGTCCAGATGACGGTATTTAAGTTTTAGTTCATCCATTTTATCTAAACGGATATGGACAACAAATTCATTAATGAAATTCTCTGCAGTAATGTATTTGATACGTGCTTGAGGATTATCATGTAAGACCTTGTTACCAATGGCATTGAGTAAGTGAGTTTTTCCGAGACCAGGTCCTCCATAAATAAATAGAGGGTTATACGTAGCTCCTGGTGAATCAGCTACAGCTAAAGATGCAGCAACTGACCAACGGTTTTCATCCCCCTGAATAAAATTATCAAAGGTGTACTTACTATTCAAGTCAGAGTCCAATGTAGGAAGAGCAGGTGTTTGCTGTTCCTTTTTATTGCCAAAGTCATTGTTTGTTACAGTTGAATTTGCCTCGTTTAAGAGTGCTTCGTCAAAGACGTACTCAACTTTGATTTCACTATTATAGGCTTCAAAACCAGCCATCAAAATGAAAGATTGCATATTCTTTTCCCAGAATAGCTTTTTGACTTCCTCAAGCAGAATTGTAGCAACGTTATCTTGAACTTTGATGAGCTTGGTATCTAGGACATAATAATCAAAAGTGGCTTGTGTTAGTTCCTCTTTGGCCAGCTCTAAGAGCTTATTCCAAAAAAAATGCTCTTTTTCGGTCATTCCATCAATTCTCCTTCTTTATTCTTGTTCTCTGATTCTATCATAAAACAAAAAAGTTTTCCACAGGTCCGAAGATAAAAGTTCCCTAAGTTATCCACAAGGAAAAAAAGACAATTCACATTGTGCACAAGAGTTATCCACAAGTTGTGAATAAAAAAAGAAACCCTCTCAAATAAAGGGAGGGCAACCATTTTATGATGTGGATAAGTTTGTTTCTTTTTTCTCCTCAATTCACAGGTCAAATAAGCTTGTTGATAATTCTGTTAAAATCTTCTTCCGTCGAAAAGTGGATCTGAATAGTTCCAGAGTGATTTTTGTGATAACGAAGAGTAACGGGGAGACCAAGTGATTTTTCCAGTTCTTTTTCTTTATCTTTTATATGAATATCTTTTTTTGATTTTTGTTTTTTTGGAAGTTCTTGAAGTCTTTTTTCCAGGGTACGAACTGACCATTTTTCAGTAAGGACCTGATGATAGATAGTTAATTGCTTTTTTGTATCCTCAACAGCTAAAAGTGCTCTAGCATGTCCTTGACTCAGTTTGCCATTTTCGATACTCGTCTGTATCTCTTGGGGAAGTTGGAGGAGTCTGAGAGCGTTACTGATATAAGGTCTGGATTTCCCCATAGCTTTCGCCAGTTCCTCGTGACTATAAGCTAGCTCATTAATTAAACTACGATAGGCCTTTGCTTCTTCAATGGGATTGAGATTCGATCGTTGTAAATTTTCAATAATAGCTTGTTTACGACTCTCTTGATCTGTAACTTCCTTTACAACTGCAGGGATTTCTGTCATTCCTAGACGTTTACAGGCACGTAAACGTCTTTCCCCAGCAATTAGTTCATAACCAATAATATCCGATTTTCGGACAATGATTGGCTGTATTAGTCCATTTTCTGCAATCGATTGGCTTAGCTCCGCTAATTCTTCATCAGAGAACTCTATACGAGGTTGAAAAGGATTGGGATAGATGTCACTAATAGGTAAAGCTTTGAGTTGTTCTTGCATGTTATTCCTTTCCAAAAAAGACCTTTACATTATTGTAAAGGTCTTTTGACAGATTTGTCAATGACTTAGTCAGACAAGTCTTCTGTAGATTTTGTTAATTTAAGTTCTTCAGTTTTCTTCTCTTTACCACGATAGAAGGTTACCTTGATTGTATCTCCAATACTATGGCTGTAAAGATTGGTTTGAATATCAGTTTTTGAGCTGATTTCCTTACCGTCAATTTCAGTGATAACATCATTTTCTTGAAGTTTACCGTCAGCTGGCATACCTTTTTGAACGCTGCCGACTACAACTCCAGCTTTCACATCATCTGGTAAATCTAATTTAGAAGTTGCACTGCTAGAAAGGCTGTTAAGATCGGCCATTGAGATTCCTAGGGCTGGTCGTGTAACTTTACCGTCTTTTTCCAATTGATTGATGATTTCGACAACATCGTTTGATGGAATGGCAAATCCCATACCTTCAACGGCGCTACCAGCGACTGCTGACGTTGATGAAATTTTACTTGAGTTAATACCGATAACTTGTCCTTCGATATTGACTAAGGCACCACCTGAGTTACCAGGGTTAATGGCAGCATCTGTTTGGATAGCATTTGTTGAAACAGTTTCACCATTGTCGTTTTGCATAGTTACAGTACGGCTAAGGCTAGAAACGATACCCTCTGTTACTGAGTTGGCATATTCGGTACCAAGTGGGCTACCGATAGCAATTGCCTTCTCGCCGACTGTGAGAGAGTTTGAGTCTGCAAATTCCGCTACGGTTTTAATTTTATCTGAAGAAACTTTGACAACTGCTAGGTCAGAGTAAGTATCTTTACCAACAAGTTCACCAGTAATTTTTGATCCATCTGAAAGCATGATTTCAAGTTTTTTAGCGCCATCGACAACGTGGTTGTTGGTTACGATGTAGGCCTCTTTCCCATCTTTTTTATAGATGACTCCAGAACCTTCACCAGCGACTTGCAACCCATCAGAATCTTTTGATTTGTCTTGACTAGAATCAGAACTATCATCTCCACCAAAGATACGGCCATAAAGTTCATTTAGAGAATCTGATGATGACCCTTCTTGGTAATTGATGACAGAAACAACGGCATTTTGTACTTTCTTAACAGCTTTAGTTGTATCTGTTGTATTATTGTATACGGTCTTAGCTGTTTTAACACCTGTATCTGTTGAATTGGTAAAAGATACCCCTGCTGCTGTTAGTAGGATAAAGGCACCTAGTAAACCACCTAGTAAGCCAATAACAAGCATTGCAATTGGCGCTACTATTTTTTTCCAGTTAAATTTTTTCACGTTTAGTCCTCCTTTTTGATAAACATATCAAAGTAAGCTTAATTATATCATAAAGTGATTTTAAAAAACAGTTATCAACAGTCTGTGGATAAGTTTCAAAAAGTGTAGATAAGAAGCTATTTTATAGGGATAACTAAAGATTCTTAACAGTAAAAAGGTGTGGATAAGGTGTTAAAAGATTGTGGATATATGCTATAATAAGCCTATGAAAGTTAAATTGATTACCGTTGGAAAATTGAAAGAAAAATATTTGAAAGATGGCATTGCGGAGTATGTCAAACGACTAGGACGCTTTACAAAATTTGAGTCTATAGAATTAACGGATGAAAAGACGCCAGATAATGCAAGCGAAGCTGAAAATAAAGCTATCCTAGACAAAGAGGAGCAGCGTATCTTGGCTAAGGTAGGTAATCGTGATTATGTCATTGCCTTAGCTATTGAAGGAAAACAATTTCCCTCGGAGCAATTTGCTAAAGAGTTAGAGCAAGCGACTCTTAGAGGCTATTCAGATATTACTTTTATTATAGGGGGAAGTTTGGGACTCTCTCCTACAGTGAAAAAGAGGGCTAATCAATTAATGAGTTTTGGTCTCTTAACGTTCCCTCATCAGCTTATGCGCCTTGTATTAGTAGAGCAAATTTATCGCGCATTCATGATTCAGCAGGGAAGTCCTTACCATAAGTAGAAGAAGGAAACAGACATGTTCAGAATGAAAAAACGCTCCTATCGTGTTTTTGAAGGATTACGGGTAGCAACTCTAGTAAGTTATATAGGGGGCTTCATTGATGCCTATACTTACAATACTCAAGACGGACGATTTGCAAGTATTCAGACAGGTAATCTCCTTTATTTGGTTATTCATCTTGTTGAGGGGCATATTGCAAGAGCTTTCAGCTATGTGATACCTATTTTTTTCTTTGTTTTAGGTCAGTTTTTTGTTTTTTTTGTTAAGAAGTGGCTCATTAACCATAAATGGGGATGGCATTTGCAAGCGATTAGACTTGCCTTTCTCTTAATGACTATTCTCGCCATTATTACACCTTACGTTGATTCTACTATTACGATTGCGGGCTTGGCCTTCTTTGCCTCTCTTCAAGTAGGTATTTTTAAGCGTGTTAGAGGGGTAAATTATGCTTCCTTCATGATGACTGGAAATATTACGAATACCTCTTTAACCGTTGCTAGGGCTATTGACGAGGGTGATCCCAAAGTGCTTAAACAAGCTTCTTATACTACTATTATCATCTTTACATTTATGGTAGGAGTTGCAGCCTCAACTTGGTTTGCTCAATATTTACATGAATACAGCCTATATACGACTTTGCTTCCTTTGTTTATTTTAAATTATTTCCTATTTATCGAGGCAAAACAAAAACGCAACTAGAGGTTCTAGATTGCGTTTTTTATCTGATCCCAGCAGGATTCGAACCTGCGACCGTTCGCTTAGAAGGCGAATGCTCTATCCAGCTGAGCTATGGGACCAATAACTCTATTAGTTTACAAAATATATAGCAACATGTCAATACTTTGTAAAAGCAAGATAAAAACTAACGTAAAATTCGAATAAATTTAGCAAAATTTAATATTTTTTTTGAAAAAAAGTATAGACAAAATCGAATACTCTGATATAATAATAAGAGTGTTAACGAGATAAAAATCTCAGAACTTGGTCCGTTGGTCAAGGGGTTAAGACACCGCCTTTTCACGGCGGTAACACGGGTTCGAATCCCGTACGGACTATTTTTGCTACTTAGCAGTTTTATCCGCCATAGCTCAGTTGGTAGTAGCGCATGACTGTTAATCATGATGTCGTAGGTTCGAGTCCTACTGGCGGAGTGATAAGACACCTCAAGTTGTATAGCTTGAGTTTTTTTGTACCCAAAGATAAATAGGTCTGGAACAATTGTTCCAGACCTATT
>NZ_KV794072.1:165588-209461 GCF_001808655.1 Streptococcus sp. HMSC078H03 | reverse complement strand
AATAGGTCTGGAACAATTGTTCCAGACCTATTTAATTTAAGATAATCAGCGTTTTTGAATAACGGTTATTTTTCTGATGAAATAAGCGTAGCAACAAAATATGATACTTGCCAATAGACTAATCACTAAACCTGTCTTAAGACCATAGGGAATGAAGGTTAGAACAACTTTACCTTTCCCACTAGGGACATCAACTTTCATGAACCCCTTTTGGGCTCGTTGAATCTTAACTTTTTTATGGTTTATAGTCGCTGTCCACCCCTTATCGTATGGAATGGTGAAGAATAGTGAGGCATTCGTTTTACTACTATAATCAACGAACACTTTATTATTTGACGTCGTAACCTTGCTATCACGTTCATTAATAGTATCCATAGCTATCTGATAGTTGTGAGTATCAAGGGCATAAAAACTAGGATTATCAAAAGATATTGCTTTATTGCCAGGAAAACTAAGTTTGATGGTAACCATTGATTCTGTTTCAAAGTAGCCAAGATCGAAGAAATCGAAGGTATTGTCAGTAACTTGATTCCTTGTCACACCATTTACAGTAATTGACAGAGAGTGGTTATTGTCATCGGACCAAGAAATATTAGGAACACTAACATAGAGTTGACTATGTGGTGGAGCGATGACTCGATAGGTGATTGTTACAAAATCTTTATTCGAGTTACTAACGTTTTTAGCCACGCGCTGATTCAAAGACTTAGCATCTTGATCAAAAAGTTGAGATGGAGCTCGTTTAAAATAGGTTAAGTTAAGTCCAGATAGAGCATTTAGCAAGCTAGTTTGATTGTCAAGCGTATTGACAGTGAAGTCAATATTCTTGTAAATGCCATCAGTTAAGATAGCAAGCTGACTTGCATTATTATTTTGATAAAGCCCCATTGTTTTCTCAGAAGTTACGTGATTAAAACCATACTTATTAAGGTCAAAGTTCGATAAATTATATTTTATTCCGAAGAGACTATCAGCGATAATGGTGTTATTTTGGTAACGTAGGTTTAAATTAGTCCCTTCAGATTTGAAGCCTAACCTATCGAGTGTTGAGCTTGAAGCAGTATTTCGAATGGATGAAAACTGAGAAATACCATTATAGTTAAATTTCATACTGTCGTTACCAGTTTGAGCCTCTAACCTTTCAGTACGGTAAAAAGTCTTATTCGCTTGCTTAGTATCTGAAACTAGTTTTGTAATGGCAGACATATTTCGTAGGTAGCCTTCACGAGTTGGGAATACCCACTCATTTCCCAGAGCTCCAACAACATAGTAAGTACTTAATGCAAGCTCAAAAATGCAGAACAAGAAGGTGAAACAGCGAAAAACACTCCCAGGAATTTGCTGTCTAAAATAGCTAATAAATAGAATGGCATAGGCTAGAAGAAATGCTAGGCTTAATAGCCAGGAGACTGATTCAATGAAGCTATAGTGAGATTGGAAAATCCAAGTTAGTAAGTAAGCGGTACTCAATCCTAAGAAAGATATGAGGAGTCTTTTAAAAGAAAAGTTTTTAATTCGGTTGAGTGTTTCTCCTGCCAAAAGAACAGTTAGGAGAGATAGGAGCCAAGAATAGCGATGGAGAAACATGTTGGGTGCATGCATTCCTTGCCAAAACAAATCAAGAGGCTGTAAGTAGAAGCTAGCGATAAAGAAAGCTACTAATAGGAGATAACCTATACGTAATGATAGCTTGACTTCCCTACTAATAAAGAAAAGTAGAAAAAGAATCAAAGGTAAGATTCCCACATAGATCATAGGTATTGACCCAAATTTAGTAGTATCGTAAACTCCAACGAGATTTTTCGCAAAGAAGTCAAAATAATAGGTGGACTCTGTCAACAAACTTGACGCACCTGTAAACTTTTCACCATGTGTGGTCAAGTCAAGTAGTGTAGGCAGTAACATGACAGCACTACTTAAACCAGCAAGTATAGAAACAATTCCAAAGTCTATGAAATGAAGAATCTTACTCTTCCATCCCTTGATAGTTATCAATTGTACTATGGTGTAAAGGGTTAGGAAAATAGCCATCATATAACCAAAATAGTAATTTTGGATAAAAAGACAGGTTAGGCTAAAAAAGTATAAGCCCCGTTTATTGAATCTTAGTAAGAGGTGTAAACCTAATATGATTAGAGGTGCTAGAATAAAGGCATCTAGCCAGGTATTAATTTCTAACTGACTGGTAGCGAAGCTCATCAAAGAAAATCCTGTAGAAAGACATAGGATGAAACTTCTTGACACTTTTGTAAAGAGCCGCTTAAAACTAAAAGCTCCTGATAACCCAATAAGCCCGAATTTAAGGAGTGTTATATAATAAAAAGCATCGGCCATTTGGTTGACAGTAAAGAAATAGTAAAGTGGAGACAAGAAGGAACCTAGGTAATAGCTTGTTAGAGCATAGAAATTAAGCCCTAGACCACTTGTAAAGGTGTAAAAGAGGCTCCCATTTCCATGAAGTATATTCCGAAGTCCAGTTGCAAAAATCACATACTGATGAAAACCATCACTTGTTAAAATAGTCCGCTCACTACCAGGATAGATTTTTTGGCTATACAGCACCCCTATCATGATTAGTACGGGCAAGAAAAAAGCAGCCAGATAAAATAATAAAGTCGTATGGTATTTTTTATTTGTCATAATGATACTAAGACAGGTTGGGATATCCCAACCTGCATCTTTTTATAGTTTAATCAGCCCATAGTGCTTTGACTTTAGCTTGCACTTCTTCATTTTCAAGGAACTCATCATAAGTTTCATCAATACGGTCAATAACCCCATTTTTAGAAACAACTACGATGTGGTTCGCTATTGTTTGAATAAATTCATGGTCATGACTGGCAAAGATAACAGACTCTTTGAAGTCACGGACGCCATCATTCAGACTGGAGATTGATTCCAAATCCAAGTGATTAGTAGGATCATCCAGAAGAAGGACGTTAGATTTCAAAAGCATGAGTTTAGAAAGCATGACACGTACCTTTTCTCCCCCTGAGAGAACACTAACAGATTTATTAACCTCATCCCCTGAGAAGAGCATACGCCCAAGGAATCCACGCAAGAAAGTATCATCATCTTCACCTTTTTCGGCAAATTGACGAAGCCATTCGAGAATTGATTCACCGGATGCAAAGTCTTTAGAATTGTCTTTTGGAAGGTAAGACCGGCTAGTAGTAACACCCCATTTGATTGTACCTTCGTAGTCAATATCACCGGCAAGAGCACGAATTAATGCAGTTGTTTGAATATCGTTTTGACCGATGATGGCAGTCTTATCTCCTGGTCGCAAGATGAAACTAATGTTGTCAAGAATAGTCTCACCATCCATCTTAACAGTGAGATTTTCAACTGTTAGAAGGTCATTACCGATTTCACGCTCTGCTTTGAAATTGATAAATGGGTATTTACGACTTGATGGGACGATTTCTTCTAGCTCAATTTTATCAAGCATTTTCTTACGAGAAGTCGCTTGTTTAGATTTTGAAGCGTTGGCAGAGAAACGAGCAACGAATTCTTGAAGTTCCTTAATTTTTTCTTCTGCTTTGGCATTACGGTCAGCCTGCAAGCGTGCAGCCAATTCTGAAGATTGTTTCCAGAAGTCATAGTTACCGACATAGAGTTTGATTTTACCAAAGTCAAGGTCGGCCATATGCGTACACACCTTATTCAAGAAGTGACGGTCATGGGATACGACAATGACCGTATTTTCAAAATCAATCAAGAAATCTTCAAGCCAAGAGATTGACTGGATATCAAGACCATTGGTAGGTTCGTCAAGAAGAAGTACATCTGGTTTACCAAAGAGTGCTTTTGCAAGGAGAACCTTGACCTTGTCACCATTAGCCAATTCACTCATGTTTTGATAGTGAAGGTCTTCTGGGATATTTAGATTCTGAAGCAATTGTGAGGCTTCGCTTTCAGCTTCCCAACCACCTAATTCAGCAAAGAGTCCCTCTAATTCAGCAGCACGGACACCATCTTCATCTGAAAAATCTTCTTTCATGTAGATGGCATCTTTTTCTTTCATGATATCGTAGAGGCGTTCATTACCCATGATAACAACATCGATAACGCGTTCTTCTTCATAGTCAAAGTGGTTCTGACGAAGGACAGAAAGACGTTCATCAGGACCAAGAGAGATGTGTCCTGTCGTTGGTTCGATATCACCAGCTAAAATTTTCAAAAAAGTGGATTTACCAGCACCATTAGCACCGATAAGACCATAAGTATTACCTGGCGTGAAGGCAATGTTAACATCATCAAAAAGTTTACGATCGCTAAAACGAAGCGATACATCTGATACAGTAAGCATATAATATCCTTTATTTTTATTCTTAACTACTATTTTACGAGAAATTAGACTTTATTTCAATTGATTTTACAAGGGATTGATAAAGTCATTTGGAACTCTTTGGTAATCTTTTTGGAGGCTAAATCCACGTCCCATAACTGTAGAAGCAGGAACAATGACGATAAAGGCAGTTTCATCTATTTTTTGGATTTCTTCTTGAACTTTTGGAACCTCATGAGTTGACAAGGTAGTCATAATCATATTTTGTGCATGTCCGGTATGTCCACCAAGAACTGGGATTTTTGTTGCTCCTCGATCAGCCACTCTAGTGATGTAGTTTAGGATTTGTTCACTATTTTGCGAAATGATTAGAAGATTTCGTGATGAATTGAGTCCGACCATCATTTTATCAATTGTAAGAGAAACAACTCCAAGTGAGAGAATGGAATACATAACAGTATCAGGAGGAAAGGCAATAGCACTGATTGCGACAATGATTCCATCGACAATAAGTAGTACCATTCCTAGTGGGAGTGGCGTATATTTGTTGAGAATTTGTGTGATAATTCCAGTTCCTCCAGTTGAGGAATTTCCATAGAAGACTATTCCTAGTCCTAGCCCTAATACAATCCCACCAAAAATAGCAGCCAACAAAGGTTGTTTGGTGAGTGTCGGTAAGCCCTCAGTTAATTTAATAAACATTGGGAAGACAAGAGACCCATAGAAGGTTTTTAGGAGAACTTCGCGGCCAAGAAAGAACCAACATAAAATTAACAAAGGGATGGTTGTTGCTAAGACGAAGTTAGCATTATTCCAGCCAAAAAGGGCATTTAAACTAATGGCTAGCCCTCCGACACCACCTGAAGCAATATTATTCTTAACTAAAAGTGAGTTATAGCCGACAGCAGCTATAAAAGAACCGATTGTAACTAAAAGTATGTCTATTATTCGACGTTTCATATATTATCTCCTAGATATGATATTCTTATTATCAAGTCTTTTTAAGTTTCCGTCAAGTAATGACTATTTTGGTTGAATATGAGGTTGTGTTTCACGTGAAACTGGAAACATAACCTTGACAAAAATAGATAAAACAATGTAGAATAATAGTCATCAGAAGAGTAATTCTTACCTTTTTTATAGAAAGCTGGTGGTAGCTGCAAACCAGTATGAAGGTGGAATGAATGGGCTGAAGAGAATTGACGATTAACGTGAACACATAAACGTTAGGTTTGGCACCCCTTATCGTGCAACTTCTTTGTTGAGAAGGTTTGAGATGATAGCTGCAGAAAGAGTTATCAACTGAGGTGGTACCGCGTATCAAAAGTGATTAACGCCCTCACGCATGTTTTTGCGTGGGGATTTTTTTGTATTAGAGAGGTAATTATATGACGAAACCTATTATTTTGACGGGAGACCGTCCAACAGGGAAACTTCATCTAGGACACTATGTTGGTAGTTTAAAAAATCGTGTCCTTTTACAAAACGAAGATAAATATAACATGTTTGTCTTCTTGGCTGATCAGCAAGCTCTTACGGATCACGCAAAAGAGTCAGAGATCATCAAAGAATCAATTGGGAATGTTGCTTTAGATTATCTCTCTGTAGGTTTGGATCCAGCGAAGTCAACTATTTTCATTCAAAGTCAGATTCCTGAGTTGGCTGAGTTGACTATGTATTACATGAACCTAGTTTCATTGGCACGTTTAGAGCGTAACCCAACGGTTAAGACGGAAATTGCTCAAAAAGGCTTCGGAGAATCGATTCCAACAGGATTTCTAGTTTATCCAATTTCTCAGGCAGCTGATATCACGGCCTTTAAAGCAAATTATGTTCCTGTAGGTAATGACCAAAAGCCAATGATTGAGCAGACACGTGAAATTGCACGTAGCTTCAATCATACTTATAATTGTGATATTTTGGTTGAGCCAGAGGGGATCTACCCTGAAAATGAAGCTGCAGGACGCCTTCCAGGTCTAGACGGTAATGCTAAGATGTCTAAATCCTTGGGTAATGGTATCTTCCTTTCAGATGATGAGGACACTGTTCGTAAAAAAGTCATGAGCATGTATACGGATCCAAATCATATTCGTGTGGAAGATCCAGGCCAAATTGAAGGTAATATGGTTTTCCATTATCTTGATATCTTTGGTCGCGAAGAGGATGCTACTACAATTGCTGAAATGAAAGAACATTATCAACGAGGTGGTTTAGGAGATGTGAAGACAAAACGTTATCTTCTAGAAATCTTAGAACGTGAGTTAGCTCCAATTCGTGAACGTCGTTTAGAGTATGCCAAGGATATGGGAGAAGTTTTCCGTATGCTTGAAAAAGGTAGTCAAGCAGCGCGTGAAGTTGCTGGACAAACATTGGCAGAAGTAAAAGAAGCAATGGGAATTAATTATTTCTAAGAAATAAAAAGTAGGGACTCAAGATAATCTGGAGCCCTATTTTTATTTGGAAAAAGGTTTTCTTAGAATCTTATGCGAAATCTGTTGACAAATCATTTTAGCATGATATGATATTATCAATTAAAAAATAGACTGGGGTTTCTGTACCTCCAAACTTTGAGAAAAGAGGACGATTATAATGTCAAATTGGGACACTAAATTCTTGAAAAAAGGTTACACTTTTGATGACGTATTGCTTATTCCTGCGGAAAGTCATGTTCTACCAAACAACGTCAACTTGAAGACGAAATTGGCTAAAAATTTGACATTAAATATCCCAATTATCACTGCAGCCATGGATACGGTCACAGATAGTAAGATGGCTATCTCAATTGCTCGTGCAGGTGGTTTGGGTGTCATTCACAAAAACATGTCTATTGCGGAACAAGCTGAAGAAGTTCGAAAAGTAAAGCGCTCTGAAAATGGTGTCATCATTGATCCATTCTTCCTAACGCCTGAAAATAAAGTTGCTGAAGCTGAAGAGTTGATGCAGCGTTACCGTATCTCAGGGGTTCCAATTGTTGAGACACTTGAAAATCGTAAATTGGTTGGTATTATCACAAACCGTGATATGCGTTTTATCTCTAATTACGATACTCCAATTTCAGAACACATGACTTCTGAGAAATTGGTCACTGCTCCAGTTGAAACAGATCTAGAAACGGCTGAAAGTATTCTTCATGAGCATCGTATTGAAAAGCTACCTCTAGTTGATGAAGAAGGTCGTTTGTCAGGACTTATTACTATTAAGGATATCGAAAAAGTTATCGAGTTTCCTAATGCAGCTAAGGATGAGTTCGGTCGTCTTTTGGTAGCAGGTGCTGTAGGTGTTACTTCTGATACCTTTGAACGTGCAGAAGCTCTCTTTGAAGCAGGCGCAGATGCTATTGTCATTGATACTGCACATGGTCATTCAGCAGGTGTTCTTCGTAAAATTGCTGAAATTCGTGCCCACTTCCCAGACCGTACTTTGATTGCAGGAAATATCGCAACAGCTGAAGGTGCGCGTGCACTTTATGAAGCAGGTGTCGATGTTGTTAAAGTAGGTATCGGACCAGGTTCTATTTGTACAACACGTGTGGTTGCGGGTGTAGGTGTTCCTCAAGTCACTGCTATTTACGATGCAGCTAGTGTTGCGCGTGAATACGGAAAAACAATCATTGCTGATGGCGGTATCAAATACTCAGGTGATATTGTAAAAGCTCTTGCAGCAGGTGGTAATGCTGTAATGCTTGGTTCTATGTTTGCTGGTACTGATGAAGCACCAGGTGAAACTGAGATTTTCCAAGGTCGTAAATACAAATCTTACCGTGGTATGGGATCAATTGCAGCGATGAAGAAAGGATCAAGCGATCGTTACTTCCAAGGTGCAGTTAATGAAGCGAATAAACTTGTTCCAGAAGGAATTGAAGGCCGTGTAGCTTATAAAGGTTCTGCTGCTGATATCGTATTCCAATTGATTGGCGGTATCCGTGCAGGTATGGGTTATACAGGTGCAGAAGATATCCAGGCTTTACATGACAAAGCTCAGTTTGTTGAAATGTCAGGTGCAGGACTTATTGAAAGTCACCCTCACGATGTTCAAATTACAAACGAGGCGCCCAACTACTCAGCTCATTAAAAAAACAAAAAAGTACTTACTTCAGGTAAGTACTTTTTCTTTACATTGGTTTTTACAGAGGTTTACAATATATTTACACAAACAAAATTGTTAACAAAGGGTTTGGGTGAGTTTTTGTTTACACTCTTTTTTACATCACCTGTCATATATGTAAAGCACAGAAAACAGAAAAACAAGTCGCTTAATCGACTTGTTTTTCACAAATAATACCATTCTTGACTAAGAAGGTCTTTAAATCGGGTGGTAGGTTACTCAGATGATCAAGTGAAGTTGTCGTCATGAAGGTTTGAACCTCTTCGTCAATACTTTCTAACAGTTTGAGTTGACGGTGATTGTCAAGCTCACTCATGACATCATCGAGGAGAAGAATTGGAAATTCACCTGTTACTTTTTTTATCAGAGCAATCTCAGCCATTTTTAAAGAAAGAATGAGACTACGTTGTTGCCCCTGACTGCCGAAAGATGCGTTCATGTCATTAATGTAAAATGTCAAATCATCCCTATGTGGACCAACACCAGTGTTCTTTTTGAAGATATCCCTTTTGTGATTTTGCTTTAACGTGGTTAAAAATGATTCACGAATAACTTTGTTATTCCCGAATGGTATATTAGATTCGTAGGAGATTTTAAGGCGCTCTATCTGATTTGAGAGATTACTATGATGTCTATCTGCCTCTTCCTCTAATTGCTTGATAAATTCTAGTCTATGTTCGATAACGCGTGCTCCAAAATCGGAAAGCTGTTCATCTAACACTGAGAGAAAATTAATGTCTACATTGTCAGTAGATTTGAGATAAGCATTACGTTGCTTGAGTACATGATTATAACTTGATAGGTCTGAAAGGTAAACAGGCTTAATCTGTCCTAAATCAATATCTATAAATTTACGTCTTAGGCTTGGAGATCCCTTTACAAGTTGTAAATCCTCAGGAGCAAAGAGTACCACTGTCATGTGACCGATATAATCGGATAATTTAGCTTGTTTGAGGTGGTTGACCTTTGTTATGCGGCCTTTATTAGATAAACTGATTTCCAGAGGTAGCTTTCCACTATGACGATGCACGATGCCGTTCAGTTTGAGAGTATATTGCTGAAATTGAATCAGTTCCTTATCTGAACGGGTCCGATGACTACGTGTCAATGCTAGAAAATAGATGGCCTCAAGAATATTTGTTTTCCCTTGAGCATTGCGACCAAGAAAAATATTGAGATGAGGTGAGAAGCTCACAGAGGCTTCAGTATAATTTCTAAAGTGTTGAATATCAATATTTTCGAGCCACATAGTTAGGTTCCTGGGAAACGAACGGGTTTTCGTTTAGTTTTATTGCCTTCTTTTGACGGATGTGCCTTTTGTTTCTTTTTATTATCCTGATTCATTTTTTTAACAATGGCAGCAACACGTGCTTTTTCAGCGACTTCTTTTTGATGCTCTTCAATTTCATTTGTTGTAGGAGCTATAATCGTTATTTCAAGTTCCTCAGACGGAATAGTAATAACATCCCCATAACGAAGTTTTTTTCCACGACGTTTTTCATCCTCACCATTGAATAAAACGGTATTGTTAGCTAAAAAACCTTTAATAGCTCCGCCACTATGAATGATACTTAATTCTTTTAAAAGTGCCTGCAGTGTGATGTATTCATCAAATAATTTATATTCCATAGTACCTCAACTTTCTCTTGAGATAAGATAGCATAAAAATGGTATAATTGGAAGCATAAACTTTTTAGAGGTTATCAATGAAAATTGCTGATGGTGTCTATGTACACTTCATTCCAACACAAAAATATAAAACTAATCGTATTGTTTTTCGAATGACAGGTTCTTTGAATAAACAAACAATTGCTAAACGAGCTCTGGTTTCACAAATGTTGGCTACAGCCAATCAGACGTATCCAACAGTACAGTCTTTTAAAGAGAGATTAGCTTCTCTTTATGGAACACAGTTGTCAACTAGAGTGTTAACTAAAGGGTTGACACATAGTGTTGACATAGAGTTGACGTACCTGAAAGATGCCTTTATCCCTACGAATAATGGATTATTTTGGGAAGTTCTAGGATTTTTGAAAGAGTGTCTTTACAAGCCACTGTCAAGAGTAGCTCAATACCAAAATAAAGTATTTGATATAGAGAAACAAAATTTAAAGACCTACCTTGATGTTGACACAGAGAATAATTACTATTACAGTGAAGTTAAGGGAAGAGAGCTTTATTTTGTAAATGAGGGCTTGAAAGTTCCCAAATATGGTCAAGCAGAACTTGTTGAAGTCGAGACTTCGTTTACAGCTTATCAAGAATTTCAAAGTATGTTGACAAGAGATCGTATTGATATCTTTATGGTTGGAGAATTTGATGATTATCAAGTACTCCAAGGTTTACATCGTTTTCCTTTGGAGGGACGTCAATTTGATTTACAGTTTAGCTATAGTCAACCTTGTGTCAATGTGGTGAAAGAAAAGATAGAACCTAGACAGAGTAGTCAATCTATTTTACAATTAGGGTACCAATTTTCATGTCAATATGGAGATAAAGATTACTTTGCTTTAATTGTATTCAATGCCATGTTTGGTGAATTTGCCCACTCTGCTTTATTTACAACGCTTCGAGAAAAGGAAGGATTGGCTTATTCAATTAGTAGTCAATTTGATGTCTTTACAGGTTTACTAGAAGTTTACGCTGGAATTGAAAAATCTAATAGAAATCAGGCTATGCGAGGAATTAGTAGAGAATTGAATTATATTAAATTAGGACGTTTTTCAAGTTCTCTCCTGAATCAAACCAAAAAAATCATACGAATGAATGCCCTACTCTCTGAAGATCATGCCTTAACATTGGTGGAACAACGTTTTAATAAGGTGATTTTTGGCGATAAAAGTCTTTCATTAGAGAATTGGTTAGATGAGATTGAGAAGGTTACTAAAAAAGATGTTTGCCGTGTAGCGCGTCAAGTTAAGCTACAGAGTTTGTTCTTTTTAGAAGGAGTGTCTTAGAATGGCTGCTTTGAAGAAACGTTATTATCAAAAAATTGATGAAGAAGTTTATTCAGCAATTTTAGATAATGGTATGTCTTTATCAATTATTAAGAAAAAAGGATTTTTAGAAAAAGCCGCCTTTTTGTCAACGAATTTTGGGGCGCTAGATAATCACTTTTATATTGATGGTGAGTTACAATCTTATCCTGCAGGTATTGCTCATTTTCTGGAACACAAGCTATTTGAGGATGAGCAGGGAAGGGATGTGACATTGGATTTTGTCAAGCTTGGAGCTGATGTCAATGCTTTTACAACCTTGGATAAGACAACATATTATTTCTCTACCCTTGATCACTTTGAGGAGTCTTTAGAACTTTTATTAAAGTTTACATCGAAGTTTACAAGTTCCGAAGATGCTGTCAACCATGAAAAAAGAATTATTGAACAAGAAATAAATATGTATCAGGATGATCCTGATTATAGAGTATATCTGGGTTGTTTACAAAGTTTGTATCCCAATACTATATTAGGGCAAGACATTGCTGGAAGTGTTGATAGCATTGAAAAAATTACTGTAAAGGATTTGAAAGATAATTTTGATTGCTTTTACAAACCAGCAAACTGTCATCTCGTTTTGGTAGGTGATTTTGATGTTGAAGATATTTACACTTTTGTCAATGAAAAACAAAGTGAGTTTACACTACCTGAGAGTATAGTTGAAAAAGAAAAGAACCCGATTGAGTCAGATATCCAAAAATTAGATAGTCTTCAAATGGAGATTTTCATCTCAAAGCTAGCCATTGGTTTTAAGAGTGTTCCTTTTACTGATAATCGTATGAGAGAAAACATAATGGTACAGTTATTGTTTAATTTACTGTTTGGCTGGACGTCTCCTTATTATCAAAATTGGTATGCTGAAGGAAAAATAGATGAGTCTGTGTCAATTGAATACGAAGTATCTAATCGATATTCATTTGTCATTATGACTATGGACACTGCAGAACCTATCCGTATGTCAAGTTTAATTCGTCAAGTGATGACGTCGGCAGATAAAAAAAGACTGTTGACGGATGAGGCATTGGATTTGCAAAAGAAAGCTTTGTATGGTGAATTTTTACGTAGTCTAGATAATATCCAGAATTTAGGAAGTCAGTATTTAGCTTATTTTGAGAATGATAAAACATACTTTGATTTTGGTCAGGAACTGATGAGCATTACTTCCAAGGATTTGAAGGATTTTTTGAATCATTATCTCTCAAATATAGAGATTACCGATTTTGTTGTCTTCCCTAAATAAGTGATTATTTGCTATAATAGAGACACGAAAACAAAGAAGAATATTAGAAAGGGGAAAAATGAAGTTACACTCTCTAGGTGAGCAATTACGTGCAGCACGTATAAAGAAAGAATTAAGTTTATATGATGTAGAAAAAATTTCTGGAGTCGAAGCTCAGTTTCTTCTGGCTATGGAAATGGATCAACTTAAAGCTTTGCCAGAGGACATTCAGCAAGAAGCGCTTGAAAAGTATGCCACTTCGGTTGGTTTAGATGGAAAGCGTCTGTTTGAGGAGCAGAGACAGAACGAGCAAAAACTAAAAAAAGAAAAGAAACCAGTTGAACGTAAGGAAGAAAGCTTAGCTACCAAAGCTCCTATGTCACGCTTTTTAAAGCATAAACGTGAAGAAAAAAGAAAGTCTAACTATCTACCTTTACTAATTCTTAGTGCGGTTTCGTTGCTTATCATTTGTTCAGTAGGTTATATTATTATTAGACATCTTTCTAATCAACCTCAGGTGATAAAACCGAATATTATCTCTACAGTTAATCATCTATCAACGGCTAGTAAGGCTAAATCGTCACGAAGCATTTCTGAGGTTACCGTTTCGGGGGCAAATGTAACAACGACAACTCAAGGAAATCAGCTAATGGTTGATTTCTCCAATGTAAATTCTTCAGTAGTTTTAGATGTAGAGTTATCAGAAAATAATGATGACACCTGGTTTTCAGTAGATAATTCAGAGACTTCAGAGAGTTACCTCCTTTCAAAAACGAAAAATTCAAAATACTCTTTAGATTTTTCTGATAAAACGAAACCCACTCAAATTATTATTGCTCAATCTTCAAAAGTAACTCTAAAGGTAAATGGGGAGTCACTTGATTTATCGCAATTAGATAAAAATACACCTAGCTACCTAACATTAAGAATCCAATAGAATCGAGAAGAAATGTTTAAAAAAGAAAATTTACCTAACTTATTGACACTTGCTAGAATTATTTTGATTCCTATCTTTTTATTGATGACATCACTTGCGTCAAGTAATATCATGCATATTGCTGCGGCGGTTGTCTTTGCTGTTGCCAGTATTACAGATTATTTGGATGGCTATTTGGCACGAAAATGGCATGTTGTTACTAATTTCGGGAAATTTGCAGATCCATTAGCGGATAAAATGTTGGTAATGTCAGCTTTTATTATGCTAGTAGGTATTAATCAAGCGCCATCCTGGGTAGTTTCAGTTATTATCTGTCGTGAGCTTGCAGTCACAGGTCTTCGTCTTTTATTAGTGGAAAACGGAGGTACAGTTCTCGCTGCAGCTATGCCTGGTAAGATTAAGACAGTGACTCAGATGTTATCTATCATTCTATTATTGTGTCATTTGCATTTTATTGGAACAATTATGCTTTATATCGCTTTGTTCTTTACAATTTACTCAGGCTATGATTATTTCAAAGGTGCAGGTTTCTTATTTAAGGATACTTTCAAGTAGTACGATAAACAAATGATTGAAATAAAAAATTTAAAGTTTAAATATCATCAAGATCAACCATCCTATATTCTTGATGATGTATCGTTTCACGTGAAACGTGGGGAGTGGCTATCCATTGTAGGGCATAATGGTTCTGGAAAATCCACGACAGCACGTCTTATTGACGGACTATTAGTGGCAGAGTCTGGGCAGATTATCGTTGATGGTCAAGAATTAACAGAAGAGAATGTCTGGGATATTCGTGATAAGATTGGCATGGTCTTTCAAAATCCAGATAATCAATTTGTTGGGGCAACTGTTGAAGACGATGTTGCTTTTGGTCTTGAAAATAAAGGTGTTCCCTATGAAGAAATGGCTTCAAGAGTTCAAGAGGCTCTGGAATTTGTAGGAATGTCAGAATTTAAGGATAGAGAGCCAGCTAGATTATCTGGAGGTCAAAAACAACGTGTGGCTATCGCAGGTATTGTAGCTATGAGACCATCAATTTTGATTTTGGATGAGGCAACTAGCATGCTGGACCCAGAAGGTCGCCAGGAATTGATTCAATCTATTAAAGCTATCCGTAAAGAATACGGAATGACTGTTTTATCAATTACTCATGATCTCGATGAGGTCGCTTTGAGCGACCGTGTTTTGGTTTTGAAAAAAGGTAAAGTGGAGTCTGTTTCAAGTCCTCGTGAACTATTTAGTAGAGGCACAGAGTTGGTTGACTTAGGTTTGGATATCCCTTTTAGTGCATTATTAACTCAAAAGCTAAGAAATAAAGGTCTGATAGAGTGTGAAGACTATCTGACAGAAAAGGAATTGGTAGAACAATTATGGGAATCTCTCTCGAAAATGTAAGTTATATCTATCAAGCGGGTACTCCTTTTGAGGGGCGTGCCCTTTTTGAATTGACAACGACGATAAAAGATGGTTCATATACAGCCTTTATTGGACATACAGGAAGTGGTAAATCTACTATTATGCAGCTCTTGAATGGCCTTTATTTACCCACTAGTGGTCAGGTTCAAGTTGATGATACGATCATAACCAGTCAATCAAAGAACAAGGACATAAAACCAATTCGTAAGAAAGTAGGTTTAGTTTTTCAATTTCCAGAAAGTCAGTTATTTGCAGAGACTGTTTTAGAAGATGTTGCCTTTGGACCTCAAAATTTCGGAGTTTCTAAGGAAGAAGCAGAACAACGTGCTATTGAAAGTCTAAAATTAGTTGGACTCCCGGAAGAATTTCATGGACAGAATCCTTTTGATTTATCAGGAGGGCAAATGCGACGTGTTGCCATTGCAGGGATTCTAGCTATGCAACCAGATATTCTGGTGCTGGATGAACCGACTGCAGGTCTAGATCCACAGGGCCGGAAGGAATTGATGTCTCTCTTTAAGGAGTTACATCTTTCTGGAATGACGATTGTTTTAGTTACTCACTTGATGGATGATGTTGCCGATTATGCAACAGCTGTGAATGTTATGGAAAAAGGGCAACTAGTGTTGACGGGAGCTCCTAAAGATGTTTTTCAAAAGGTTACTTTTCTTAAAGAAAAGCAATTAGGTGTTCCTAAAATTACAGAGTTTGCACTACAGCTACAAGAAAAAGGTTATCGATTTGAAACTCTCCCTATTACAATCGAGGAATTCGTAGAGGTGTTGTCGCATGGATAAGTTAATTATTGGACGTTATATTGTTGGGGACTCTTTTATACACCGATTAGATCCTAGAAGTAAATTATTAGCCATGTTGATTTATATTGTTATTATCTTTTGGGCTAATAATCCTTTAACTTATGCTGTAATAACTTTATTTACACTTTTCTTGGTTTTCTTGTCTAAAATAAAACTTGGTTTCTTTTTAGGTGGAATTAAACCAATGATTTGGATTATTTTATTTTCTACCCTATTTCAAGTTTTCTTCAATACAAAA
This sequence comes from Streptococcus sp. HMSC078H03, assembly GCF_001808655.1. NCBI lineage: Bacteria > Bacillati > Bacillota > Bacilli > Lactobacillales > Streptococcaceae > Streptococcus > Streptococcus sp. HMSC078H03. The sequence goes on along the minus strand of NZ_KV794072.1, from coordinate 193,439 downwards.
GGGAGTGTGCTTTGGTCTATCGGCTTTTTAAAGATTACGGAAGTCGGTTTAAATCAAGGTTGGATGATATTTCTTAGATTTATCCTCATTATTAGTTTTTCTACCCTACTTACTCTAACGACAACACCTTTAAGTTTATCTGATGCAGTTGAATCACTTTTAAAACCACTTACTGTTTTCAAAGTGCCAGCACATGAAATTGGTTTAATGCTATCTTTGAGTCTACGTTTTGTACCAACTTTGATGGATGATACGACTCGTATTATGAATGCTCAAAAGGCGCGTGGTGTTGACTTTGGTGAAGGAAATATTATTCAGAAAGTACGGTCAATAATACCTATTTTAATTCCTTTGTTTGCATCAAGCTTTAAACGAGCAGATGCTCTGGCGATTGCTATGGAAGCACGAGGCTATCAAGGTGGTGAAGGACGAATAAAATATCGTCGACTTTCATGGAATGGTCGAGATACCTTATCAATTATTGCTATTTTATCTTTAGGATTAATGCTTTTTTATCTTAAGAGTTAATTCGTTGAGATAAATAAAAACTAGGTCTTAAGACCTAGAAGTTTTAGATGGACGCCCACGTAGGCGTTCTTTTTTCGTCTAATCCCAACCTACTTGTAATATTTTTAATATCCCTAACAAGGGGATGTTATATTTCCAAGGTATCATAGATACATGGTTATAGTTCTTCAGCTTAATCTGGATTGAAAAATCCCTATATAGAATAAGCCAGTTGATTTACCCATTAGTCATAAACAATAAAATAACTTAAAATCTTTGACTAATATGGATTGGACTATAAATAGATAAAGGAGCATCATCATGCAAAAAAAGAATACATCTAACACTAAAAAATTAGGTCTTTTTGGACTTGTTACAGTAGCGACACTTGGAGCAACAGCTTTAGCTAATGCAGAAACTTACACGGTTCAAAAAGGCGATACTCTTTCAGCTATTGCTAAGAAGAATGGTACGACCGTAGATGAAATCGTTTCAAAAAACGGTATTCAAGACGCCAATAAGATTTCTATTGGTCAAAACTTAACAATTAATGAAACAACTGAAGAGACTACAGAACCTTCAGCTACAACAGAAGCAGCTGTTGAATCAACACAATCAACAGAGTCTACACAAAGTGAAGATACTCAAGCAACCAATACAAATCTTTCTTCTTCAGAGGCAGCTGCCAAAGAAGAAATCGCTCAACGTGAGTCAAGCGGTAGCTATACAGCTCAAAATGGGCAATATTATGGACGTTACCAATTAGCATCATCATATTTGAACGGAGACTTATCTCCTGAAAATCAAGAGAAGGTAGCAGATAATTATGTCGCAAGCCGTTATGGTTCATGGACAGCAGCTCTTGCTTTCTGGAATGCTAATGGTTGGTACTAAATCATTATTACTGACTTATGAGGAAAACTAGTCAAACCTCATACAAATAAGGGAAAAATGCCAGATTTTTGGCATTTTTTTATTAAAATGATAAATCATTGTAACATTAGACATAATACAAATAATCGGCAGTAATATTACTAAGTTATGATGAATGTAACTAGAATTAACTAGGAGGGATTTATGTTTAAAAAAAGTTATAAGGGACGCCGTATCAAATTAGCAGCGAAGAAATCATTGGCGGTACCAGTGGCAATTGTAACAAGTTTTATTGTCATTTTGGCAGTATCACTGTCTACACTAATTAATAAAGGGTTGGTTAATGCATTTTCAGATTCTGTTACCCCAGCACCTTCAACAGCATCAACAACGTCAGAATCGACAGCAGATTTAGTTAAATCAACAGAAATTAGCTCAAGTAAAGAGAATAAAGCTAATAAAGAAAAGGTTGAAGAAAGTAAGCCTCAGTCAGAAACAACAGGAGAATCGGTAGAAGCAGCTGAAAAGTCTCAGTCAGATACTGCTACTACAAGCGCTGCTTCAACAAATACTGATACTACGTCGACTCAAAATACTGGAACAGCTCCTTCGGTTGCTGCAACTGGTAGCGGGTCAGTTGTTCTCTCAAATGGGAACACTGCAGGAGAAGTTGGTTCTTATGCGGCGGCACAGATGGCAGCAGCTACTGGTGTTCCTCAGTCAACTTGGGAGTCTATTATTGCGCGTGAGTCAAATGGTGATCATACTGCAGCAAATGGTTCAGGTGCATCAGGTCTTTTTCAAACAATGCCTGGATGGGGCTCTACTGCAACAGTTGAGGATCAAATTCAATCAGCCTTGAATGCCTATAATGCACAAGGTTTGTCAGCTTGGAATTACTAATATTAAATATTAATAGAAGTTGGGAGCATACTCTCAGCTTTTTAATTTGGATGTAGGAAATCTGTTTTATAGAGCTTTTGTTATTACTAGGTAGGGCATGGCCTTTTTGTTATAATAGGAATGAAAGGTATAGCAATGAAACAAATTTTTAAATTAAGAGAAAAGTTGTGGGTTTCTCTTATTATTATAGCTTTTGCTGTGTTATTGGTTACACCACAACTATTTACAAGAAAAGTCATTTTAGGTTCAGATTCCATCTTTCACTATAACAGGTTCTATGAAGCTGCTATGCAACTAAAAAATGGTAACCTTTCTTACTTTTTATCTTTATATGGATTCCAACAGTCAGGCCGCATTGTCAATGCTCTTTACGGTCCTTTTTTTGCCTATTTACAAGGAGGGCTTATTTTAATAAGTGGCACTTGGTTTCGTTATCAGATTGTGTCAAGGGTATTACTACATATACTAGCCGAGTCCTCAATGTATGCCTTGCTCAAGCAGTGTAAAGTTAAGACAACAATTTCCTTGTCACTAGGTTTACTCTATGCGACAACATTCTCTATCCAATACTGGACGATGCGACAGGGTTTCTCTAGTTGGGGAGCAGCTTTACTACCTTTTTGTTTTATTCCAGCAATTCACTATGTCTTTTATCAAAAAGTAGAACCAATTAGACTTGCCTTATCTATGGCATTGATTTTTCAGGTTCACGTACTCAGTGCTTTGATATTAGTGATGATGTATCTTCCTTTTTATCTTTACACTTTTGTAAAGTCTCCTATAGCTAAGAAAAAGGAAACCTTCGTACAAGTCCTTATAGCAGTCATTCTGTTCCTCTTACTGACTGTCAATGTCTGGTTAGTACTCCTATATTTGAGAGGGACTAATCATCTCCTAGATCCATTTATAAATAGAGAAATTGGTAAGAATGGGATAGATGGGACAGCAAGATACTGGCTATATACCCCAATTTCATTAATGGTGTTACTCATTTTACAGTTTCTTTACGCTGTTTTGAATTGGAAGAAATTTGCTAGATGGAAAAAAATACTGCATTTTATTTATTTTGTCTTTTTCTTCTTGTCGACAGGTCTTTTTCCGTGGCAGTATCTAGTAGAAAATGGAAATACATTTGCTGAACTGATCCAATTTCCATTTAGGTTCTTTGTTCCTGCTACCATTTTACTTTTAGCAATTACGGGGTTAACGGTCACGCGATTTGTAAACTGGCGAAAAAGTATTGCTGTTTTACTCTTTGCCTTTGCGGGTGTTGGTCTCATTCAGAATATGATGGATACTACCGATCGTGTAAAAACTGCGGCACAAGATGGTGAACTTATTTCCATTGTTAAACATACTTACGTTGAAGGAGATTATCAGACGATAAGTCTTACCATGAATGACAGTGACTTGTCACAGTTTTTAAATTTAGTTGTCAAACCCACACCAGATTACGTACCTATTTATGGGACAATAGGTAAGCAGAACACTTATGATCTTTATTACGAAAATATCGTTACGAATCAGAAGGCAGAAAAGCTACTAGAAGATGGTTATCTTGTATTAACTTGGCAAGCTGCTGAAGGGGAGGAACTGAATCTACCGATAGTTGTCTATAAAGATTCTATCTTGACACTAAATGGTAAAGAACTAAACAAGGATGACTATGACTTGTCAACGATTGGTACACCGACCGTTTCCTCACAAGAAGGACAAAATAAACTTGTATTAAGTTATAAGGAGCCAGGATGGCTATTTGTAGCGTTATTGATTCCAATAATAGTCTTAGGAGTAATAGGTTTACAGTGGCTTTACACGAAAATAAGTATCAAAAAGGTTGCCTAGTGGTAACCTTTTTGCATTATTCTTTAATCATGATATAATTAAGCTTGCGTGCTTTTACGCTTCAAAATCGACCTTCAAATCGATATTTGAATAACTAGACCCTTCAAGTCTATGTTAATTTTTATTTGATGGGAGGAGTTATCTATGACTGATAATTCAAAAACACGTGTTGTTGTCGGTATGAGTGGTGGCGTTGATTCATCAGTAACAGCCTTACTTTTAAAAGAGCAAGGTTATGATGTAATCGGTGTTTTCATGAAAAACTGGGATGACACAGATGAATTTGGTGTGTGTACAGCAACCGAAGATTATAAAGATGTAGCAGCAGTAGCTGATCAGATTGGTATCCCCTATTACTCTGTCAACTTTGAAAAAGAGTACTGGGATCGTGTATTTGAGTATTTCTTAGCAGAGTACCGTGCAGGCCGTACCCCTAATCCAGACGTTATGTGTAATAAGGAAATCAAGTTTAAGGCTTTCTTAGATTATGCGATGACATTGGGAGCGGATTATGTGGCTACAGGACATTACGCTCAAGTTGTTCGCAATGAAGACGGCATTGTCCATATGTTGCGTGGTGCAGATAACAATAAAGATCAAACCTACTTCCTTAGTCAACTTTCGCAAGAGCAGTTGCAGAAAACGATGTTTCCTTTAGGACATCTACAAAAACCAGAAGTTCGTGAGATTGCTGAACGTGCAGGTCTTGCAACAGCCAAGAAAAAAGATTCAACAGGAATATGTTTTATTGGTGAGAAAAACTTTAAAGAGTTTCTTAGTCAATACTTACCAGCTCAAAAAGGTCGTATGATGACTGTCGATGGTCGTGATATGGGTGAACACAATGGACTCATGTATTATACCATTGGTCAACGTGGTGGTATGGGTATTGGTGGCCAAAAAGGTGGAGATAATGCTCCTTGGTTTGTAGTAGGAAAAGATCTTTCTAAAAATATTCTTTACGTAGGTCAAGGTTTCCACCATGAGTCGTTGATGTCAACTTCTCTTGACGCTTCAATGATTCACTTTACTCGAGATATGCCAGAAGAATTTGAAATGGAATGTACAGCAAAATTCCGTTATCGTCAACCTGATAGTAAAGTTACTGTAAAGGTTAAAGGTGATAAAGCAGAGGTTATTTTTGCTGAACCTCAGCGTGCTATTACACCTGGTCAAGCCGTTGTTTTCTATGATGGTCAGGAATGTTTAGGCGGCGGTATTATTGACCAGGCGTATAAAGACGGAAAAGTTTGTCAGTATATCTAACTGGAGTTGAGTAAAAACGATGAGTTCACAATTTTTTTATGCATTTATGGCATTTTTCGCTATAATGAACCCAATTTCAAATCTTCCTGCTTACATGGCTTTAGTAGCAGATGATAGTCAAAAAATTTCACGAAAAATTGCTTTTAGGAGTCTTTTGATTGCCTTTGTTATTATAACTGTTTTTATCTTTTCAGGAGATTTCATTTTTAAAGTATTTGGAATTACAATTGTTTCTTTCAGAATTGCTGGCGGAATATTAGTGGCTGTTATCGGTTATCATATGATTAATGGTAATCATTCACCCAGCTATAAAGGAATGGAGCAGCAAGCAGTAAATTCAGATCCAATGTCTATTGCTATTTCTCCTCTTGCAATGCCACTTTTTGCAGGACCAGGTACAATTACAACTGCTTTAAGTCTGGCTAATGGAGGTTTGCAGAATCAACTGATAACCGTAGTTGCTTTTGCCCTACTATGTGTCATCACTTATCTCCTGTTAAGAAGTGCAAAACAAATTGCAGGCTTCTTGGGTGAAAATTTAATGAAAATTATCACGAAAATGATGGGACTTTTACTATTCTCCATAGGTATACAGATGATTATCGTCAGTGTGCAGACCTTGCTCAAACAGTGATTTGCATTGACAAAATGATTTGATTTGATAAAATAATTTTAACAATAGTCATGATGGTCAAAGCTCATGAGAATTGTGCGTTTTTGCGTACAGTTTTCTGGAGTTTTGGCTATTTTTGTAGGAAAAAACAAAGAAAGGATGGGCAGCTGATTGTAAATCACTGCATAAATCTAAAAAATGTCTTACGAGTTTGATGAAAATTTTGATGTAATTGTTGTTGGTGCTGGTCACGCTGGTGTGGAAGCTAGCTTAGCTGCAGCCCGCATGGGATGTAAGGTTTTATTAGCGACTATTAACCTAGAGATGTTGGCTTTTATGCCATGTAATCCTTCTATTGGGGGATCTGCCAAGGGGATTGTTGTCCGTGAGATTGATGCCCTTGGTGGAGAGATGGGTAAAAATATTGATAAAACTTATATTCAGATGAAAATGTTGAATACCGGTAAGGGACCTGCTGTCAGAGCTTTACGTGCACAAGCCGATAAAGCCTTGTATGCTATGACAATGAAGCATACAGTTGAGCGTCAGGAAAACCTGACTCTACGTCAGTCCATGGTTGATGAAATTCTTGTTGAAGATGGTAAGGTAGTTGGTGTAAGAACAGCCACAAATCAAAAATATGGAGCTAAAGCGGTTGTTGTCACAACAGGAACAGCTTTGCGTGGTGAAATTATCCTAGGTGAGCTCAAATATTCTTCAGGTCCTAATAATAGTCTTGCATCTGTTACATTGGCAGATAACTTGAGGGATCTTGGCCTTGAAATAGGAAGATTTAAAACAGGTACCCCTCCTCGTGTCAAGGCATCATCAATTAATTATGAAGAAACTGAAATTCAACCAGGTGACGAAAAGCCGAATCATTTTTCATTCTTGTCAAAGGATGAAGATTATCTTCAGGATCAAATTCCTTGTTGGCTAACTTATACGAATCAAGAGAGCCACGATATTATCAATAATAATTTACACCGTGCCCCAATGTTTTCAGGTATTGTCAAGGGGGTAGGACCTCGCTATTGTCCATCAATCGAAGATAAAATTGTCCGATTTGCTGACAAGAATCGCCATCAACTTTTCCTTGAACCTGAAGGAAGAGAGACTGAGGAAGTCTATGTGCAAGGCCTATCAACTAGTCTGCCAGAAGATGTTCAAAAAGAGTTGATTCACTCAATTAAAGGTCTCGAAAAGGCAGAGATGATGCGAACTGGTTATGCGATTGAATATGATATCGTGCTCCCTCATCAACTACGTGCAACACTTGAAACGAAGTTGATTTCAGGTCTCTTTACAGCAGGACAGACCAACGGAACTTCTGGATACGAGGAGGCAGCAGGTCAAGGTCTAGTTGCTGGTATCAATGCGGCTCTTAAAGTTCAAGGTAAACCTGAGCTTATTCTCAAACGTAGTGATGCCTATATTGGTGTAATGATTGACGATCTTGTCACGAAAGGAACTTTGGAGCCATATCGTTTATTGACATCACGCGCAGAGTATCGTCTCATATTACGTCATGATAATGCTGACATGCGCTTGACACCTATTGGTCGAGAAGTTGGTTTGGTTGACGATGAACGTTGGCGTATCTTTGAAATTAAGAAAAATCAGTTTGACAGCGAATTGACACGTTTGTCAAAAGAAAAGTTAAAACCTATTAAAGAAACGAATGAAAAAATTCAAGCTCTAGGCTTTAAGCCATTGACAGATGCCATGACAGCTAAAGAGTTTATGCGTAGACCAGAGATTGATTACGCCACAGCTACTCAGTTTGTAGGTCCAGCTGCAGAAGATTTGGACGCGAAGATAGTAGAGTTGCTTGAGACCGAAATCAAGTATGAAGGTTATATTAATAAAGCTTTGGATCAAGTAGCTAAGATGAAGCGTATGGAAGAAAAGAGGATTCCAAAAAATATTGATTGGGATGCTATTGATTCCATCGCTACCGAAGCTCGTCAAAAATTTAAGAAAATCAATCCTGAGACCTTTGGTCAAGCGAGTCGTATTTCAGGGGTCAACCCAGCAGATATCTCAATTCTGATGGTTTATCTTGAAGGTAATAATAAGGCCCGCAGGAAAGTAGACTAACGGTGCTAACACGTTTAAAAGCCTTTTAATTAAGGCTTTTTTATGTTATAATTATTAGATTAAGAGGTTTTATATGAAAAGATTTCACTTTGCAACGATTCATCTTGTAATGATTGGGCTAATTCTTTTTGGAATTGCTACTATTTTTGTTCGCGTACTAAAATCGGAGTCTGCACTCATTTTTGCGCTTTTTATTATTATGGTAGTAGTAGTTGCCTTATTGCATTACCAAAAGACAACATATGAGTCCTTAGAAATAGAGCAATTAGATGAACTGAATCAGGATGTTGAAGATTCTTTGAAGACCCTTCTCGGAAAGATGCCTGTTGGGGTTATTACTTTTGATGAGAACGATCATATTGAATGGTTCAACCCCTATGCGAAGCTAGTACTTTCGGATGAAAATGGAAATTTCAATAAGCAGTTGATTGCGGATTTTATTTCCCAGAAACGAAAGGGGTCACCTTCGAATGTGATAACCGTTGGTGATAATAAATATGCCGCTTTTGTGGATTTTGACAATAAGTTGACATATTTTATTGACAATGTTTATGATCAAGATGAAAATGCTGATCCAAATATGACTCGTCCTGTTATCGGGATTATTTCAGTTGATAACTACGACGATGTGACAGGAAGTTTACCTGATGCCGATGTTTCAAAAATCAACACATTTGTGGCAGGGTTTATTTCTGAGTTTGCTAAGGCCAAGCATATTCATTATCGACGTATTGAAGGTGATCGTTTTTACTTCTTCACCAACTACAGTGTTTTGACAGAATTCATGGATCAAAAGTTTTCTGTCTTGGATGACTTCCGTCAGCAGGCTCAGGAGCGTGGTTTACCACTGACTTTGAGCATGGGAATTTCATTTGGTACGCTTAAGCATGATCAAATCGGTCAGGTTGCCTTGCAGAATCTGAATATCGCACTAGTTCGCGGTGGAGATCAAGCTGTTGTCAAGGAAAACGATGATCACAAGGAACTTCTTTATTTTGGAGGAGGTTCTGTTTCAACAGTAAAACGTTCTCGTACAAGAACAAGGGCTATGATGACTGCAATCTCTGATAAGTTGAAAACAGTCGAAAAAGTGTTTGTTGTCGGACATAAGAATCTCGATATGGATGCTCTAGGAGCAACGGTCGGTATGGCTCATTTTGCCAGTCAAATTGTTCGAAAAAGCTATGCTGTTTACGATGATACGGCTATGAATGCAGATATTGAGCGTGCAGTCGAACGGCTAAAAGAAGATGGTCAGTCACCTCTTATTACACTTTCAGAGGCCGAAGAGTTAGTCAACCAACATTCGTTGTTAATTATGGTTGACCATTCTAAAATCAATTTAACCTTATCTAAGGATTTTTATGATCGATTTAATGAAGTTATTGTTGTAGACCATCACCGTCGAGATGATGATTTTCCTGAAAATGCTGTTTTGACCTTTATTGAAAGTGGGGCGAGCTCAGCCTGTGAATTGGTTACGGAGTTATTGCAATTCCAAGGTGCCCCAGAACGTTTAAGTAAAATCCAAGCCTCTATCCTTATGGCAGGTATCATGTTGGATACTAAAAATTTCTCAACTCGTGTGACTAGTCGAACCTTTGATGTCGCTTCTTATCTGCGTAGTTTAGGAAGTGATAGTGGAGAAATCCAAACGATTTCTGCCACTGATTTTGAAGAGTATCGACGTATCAATGAGCTAATTCTAGCAGGTGAACGTATTACAGATGATATCATTGTTGCCTCAGGTGATAATCCTAAATGTTATAATAATGTTGTGATTTCTAAGGCAGCAGATACGATGCTTGCCATGGCAGGTATCGAAGCAACTTTTGTTGTCGCTAGGACAAGTGATTCTACTGTGAATATATCTGCTCGAAGCCATAAAACGATTAATGTACAACGTATTATGGAGAAAATGGGTGGTGGAGGCCATTTCAACTTAGCGGCCTGCCAATTGCGAGACTGTAGTGTTGCTCAAGCAAAAAATAAATTGATTGAAACTATTATGGGAGAATTGGCTCCCAAGGAGGACTAAAATGAAAGTTATTTTCTTACAAGACGTTAAAGGTAAAGGTAAAAAAGGCGAAATTAAAGAAGTACCATCAGGTTACGCTCAAAACTTCTTGATTAAAAAGAATCTTGCCAAGGAAGCGACAAACCAAGCTATCGGTGAGTTGAAAGGTAAGCAAAAATCTGAAGAAAAACATGCAGCAGAGTTGTTGGCTGAAGCGAAGCAAGTTAAAGAGCAACTTGAAAAAGAAGAAAATCGTCTTCAATTTACTGAGAAGGTCGGACCAGACGGACGTACTTTTGGTTCAATTACAGCCAAAAAGATTGCAGAAGGACTTCAAAAACAATTTGGTATTAAAGTTGATAAACGCCATATTGAACTTGAACATCCTATTCGTGCGATTGGTCTAATTGAGGTTCCTGTAAAGCTTCATAAAGAAGTGAGTGCACAAATTAAACTTAACATCAAAAATAGTGCTGAGTAATTCGTTGACACTATAAGTAAATCTTGTAAAGGAGGGAATAATTGTGGCAGAAGCTCAAGAATTACGAGTGCAACCTCATGATTTAGTAGCGGAACAGTCTGTTCTAGGGGCTATTTTCATTAACCCGGAAAAGTTGATTACAGTTCGAGAGTTTATCGAAGCAGACGACTTTTACAAGTATTCCCATCGTGTCATTTTTAAAGCAATGGTAACGCTGTCGGATCGAAATGATGCCATTGATGCCACGACAGTACGCACCATTCTAGATGACCAAGATGACCTCCAAAACATAGGGGGTATTTCTTATCTTGTAGATTTGGTCAATAGTGTCCCAACATCCGCAAATGCTGAGTACTATGCTAAGATTGTGGCTGAGAAAGCCATGCTTCGCCGTATTATAAATAGATTGACAGAGACTGTCAACCAAGCATATGAGGGCGCTACTGAATCTGATGAAATTATTGCGAATGCTGAGAAAGCCTTAGTTGATGTCTCAGAGCATAGCAATCGTAGTGGTTTCCGCAAAATATCAGAAGTTCTTGATGTCAATTTTAATACTTTGGAGATGCGTTCACAGCAAACATCAGATGTTACTGGGTTACCGACAGGTTTCCGTGACCTTGACAAGATTACAACAGGTTTACACCCTGATCAATTAATTATTTTAGCAGCTCGTCCCGCAGTTGGTAAAACGGCCTTTGTGTTGAACATTGCTCAGAATGTTGGCACCAAGCAAAATAAAGCTGTTGCAGTCTTTTCTCTAGAGATGGGTGCAGAAAGCTTGGTTGATCGTATGTTGGCAGCTGAAGGGATGATTGATTCCCATGCTTTACGTACAGGTCAATTGACAGAGCAAGATTGGAATAATGTGATGATTGCTCAAGGGGCATTGGCTGAGGCACCTATTTATATAGATGATACCCCTGGTATAAAGATTACTGAGATTCGTGCACGGTCCCGTAAATTGTCACAAGAAGTAGAGGGTGGTCTCGGTCTCATTGTGATTGACTATTTGCAGTTGATTACAGGGACGCGACCAGAAAATCGCCAACAAGAGGTTTCAGATATTTCAAGACAGTTAAAAATTCTGGCCAAGGAGCTTAAAGTTCCTGTAATTGCCTTGAGTCAGTTATCTCGTGGGGTTGAACAACGTCAGGATAAACGTCCAGTCTTGTCTGATATTCGTGAGTCAGGATCTATCGAGCAGGATGCCGATATTGTAGCCTTCTTATATCGTGATGATTACTACCGAAAAGAGGGTGAAGAACCAGAGAATGCGATTGAAGATAATACCATCGAAGTTATCCTAGAAAAAAACCGTGCTGGTGCGCGTGGAACAGTCAAGTTACTATTCCAAAAAGAATACAATAAATTTTCATCGATTGCTCAGTTTGAGGAATCATAATTTTCAGATTTAAGGAGATATATATACATATGAGTGATGCATTTGCAGATGTTGCTAAGATGAAAAACATCAAGGAAGCTATTAAGTCACATGAAGGTCAGCTAGTAGAATTGACCCTAGAGAATGGGCGTAAACGTGAAAAGAATAAAATTGGTCGATTGACAGAAGTTTATCCATCATTGTTTATTGTTGAATATCAAGACTTCAGTTCCCAAGCAGGAGCTATTAATAATAGTTATGTTGAATCTTACACATATTCAGATATTTTGACTGAGAAGACTCTCATTCGTTATTTGAGTCCTGAGGAACAAGCTGAAATCGAAAATAAATAAGAAAAAGCCTTTACTTGGGCTTTTTTTCGTGGTAGAATATTAAAGTATGTGAAATAATAGCAGGATAAAATGAAGCTCGTCAACAGGAAGTCGGCTAGAAAAGTAACCTTTGCTGTTTGGGCGAAGTCTTTCTGAACGAATCAGGTTTATCTAAAACGTTATTTCCTAAAAATATTTTTTATAGGAGGACATTATTAATGTCACGTTATACAGGTCCATCATGGAAACAATCACGTCGCCTTGGTTTCTCACTTACAGGCACAGGTAAAGAATTGGCACGTCGTAACTACGTACCAGGTCAACACGGTCCAAACAACCGTTCAAAACTTTCAGAGTACGGTTTGCAATTGGCTGAGAAACAAAAACTTCGTTTCTCATACGGTTTGGGTGAAAAACAATTCCGTAACTTGTTCGTACAAGCTACTAAAGTTAAAGGTGGAACACTTGGTTTCAACTTTATGGTTCTTTTGGAACGTCGTCTTGACAACGTTGTTTACCGTCTCGGTCTTGCAACTACTCGTCGTCAAGCACGTCAATTCGTAAACCACGGTCACATCCTTGTTGACGGTAAACGTGTTGATATTCCATCATACCGCGTTGAAGTTGGTCAAGTAATCTCAGTTCGTGAAAAATCAGCTAAAGTTCCTGCTATCCTTGAAGCAGTAGAAGCTACTATCGGACGTCCAGCATTTGTATCATTCGATGCTGAAAAACTTGAAGGTTCATTGACACGTCTTCCAGAACGTGATGAAATCAACCCAGAAATCAACGAAGCACTTGTCGTTGAATTCTACAACAAAATGCTTTAATTTTAAAATTTATTTTGCAAAAAGCCCGTTGTTATGGGCTTTTTTGTTTATCTTAAATCGTTGATTTTTGGGTTTGCTTAGATATTTGCTAGATTGATTCCATGGCCATCTCATAGAATGAGACGGCTTTTTTGTTTTCTAATAAAAAAAGTCCCTAGTCTAATACAAGTGACTAGGGGGGGAATATGATAATAGATGATTTTCAGGTATAAATTATTTATTATCCAATCCTCCTTCAAAATCTGCTGAAACATTTGAAACGTAGTTGGTGAAATAGGCTTCAAAATCTTTTTTTAGTTGGTCGTACTCCTCTTCGGAGTAATCTTTATCCTCTATATAAGCCTGAAATCTGGGAATTCCCAGATCTCTTTGGAGACGTTGGATTACTTCTGTCTTTGTCATAAGAACCTCTCTTTCATTCTTTATTTTACCATATTTCGAATTGTATGAAGCATGCATGTTGTTTTAAAGGTTTACTTTTGATATACTGTCAAAGTTACTTAAGAAGGAGGCCACTATGTCTATTATTACACTAATTTTAGCTGGGATTGTTGCTTTGGAGCATCTCTATATCATGTATTTGGAAACTTTTGCGACACATTCAGATACGACTAGTCGTGTTTTCAATATGAGCAAAGAAGAACTTCAACGTGATTCTGTTACAAACTTATTTAAAAATCAAGGAATTTACAATGGTTTGATTGCTGTATTCCTCTTGTATGGGATTTTTACAAATAGTCAGCTACTTGTAACTGTTTTTGTACTCAATGTTTTCTTTGCTGCTATTTATGGTGCTATAACTGCCAATAAGAAAATTATTTTAACGCAAGGCGGACCCGCAATTTTGACCTTGCTTTCACTTATCATTTCCTTATTTTAAGGATTTTATTGTAAAAGAAAAAAGCTGCTTTAACTATTGAAATGGTTTGCAGCTTTTTTATGCTTTTGAAGTGATTTTATTGTGGAATAAATCGTAGAAGAAAGTCTGTCATTTCTTGAGGTGATTCTTTTTTACCTTTATTTATCCAGGCTTGACCAGCGCCAAAAATAGCATGCGCAAAATAAATACTGGCATAGTCTTTCTCGAATCCTTTGAGAGCTCTTTCTTCAGCAGTGGGATTAATGAAGTCCTCAGCTATCATACGCTGAAGTTTATGTATCAGAAAATCTTGAATTTCTTTTGATCCATTGGTAGACAATAGAGCTGATAGGAGCTTTTCACGAGTGAGAAATTCAAAGATTTCGAGAAAGGCTCCCTCTTTCTTTCCTTCATATTTATCGAAGATATACTCTAGCTTGTGGAAAAGCTCTTTCTGATAACTATCAATCATTTCATACTTATCTTTGTAGTGGGTATAAAAACTCGAACGGCTAATCCCAGCTGTTTGAACCAGACGAATGGTAGTAATATCATTGAAATCTTGGTCTTCAAGACATATTACTAAAGCATCTAAAAGAGCTTTTTTTGTTTGCGCGCGTCTTTGATCTTTTGACATACAAATCTCCTTTTATACACTTTTAGACTATGTGTCCAAAAATCGATTGTTTAACATTGATTTTCAGGTAAATGAGTTTATAATTGATTATATCATAAAAATAAACACAATGTCTAAAAAGGAGAAATATGTTAGCAGAATTAAAGGCTCTTCTTAAAAGTCCAAAGCTCTGGATAACAATTATTGGTGTCTCATTGATACCTGCTTTATATAATTTAATCTTTTTGTCTTCTATGTGGAATCCTTACGGTAATGTCAAACACTTACCAGTGGCAGTAGTGAACAAAGATAAGAGTGCTAGTTTCCAGAATAAGACTCTGAATATTGGTCATGATATGGTAGACAATATGTCTAAAAACAAAAATCTAGACTATCACTTTGTGACTGAAAATGAAGCCCAAAAAGGGATTGAGGATGGTGATTACTATATGGTAATCACTTTTCCAGAAAACCTCTCAAGTAATGCAGCAAGTCTTTTGACAAATGATCCCAAGAAACTGGAAATTTCTTATCAAACAACAGCAGGACATAGCTTCGTTTCTTCAAAAATGAGCGATTCTGCCATGTCTAAGTTGAAGGATACTGTTTCTAAAAATATTACATCAACTTATGTTGGAGCTGTCTTTAGGAGTATGTCTCAACTTCAGGGTGGTATGGGAACTGCAGCGAATGGGGCTAGTCAATTATATGCAGGTGCAGGCGCACTTCAGTCTGGGAGTCAGACCTTATCAAATGGCTTAGGAACTCTTGCTGGATCTACACAAACATTGGCTACAGGTGTTGATACCTTGAGTTCAGGCGCGTCTGCCTATACTTCAGGTGTGGCAACTTTGTCAGGCGCTTTGTCACAGTTAAATGCGAACTCTGAGGCTGTTAATTCTGCTGCAGGTCAATTTGTATCAGGAGCAGAGGCCATGAATACCTTAGTTACAGGTGCAGATTCGTTGTCAACAGCGCTCAGTCAAATGGCTACAGCAACAAGTTTATCTGAAGAACAGCAAGCACAGTTGTCAACCCTGTCAACTAATTTAACTGATTTAAATACAGCAATTCAAAATCTTAATACAGCGGTAAGTAACACATCATTACCAAGTGGAACATCAACAACATCAGTAGATACAAGTTCAATAGCGACTTATCTTTCAAATATTTCTTCTGCAGCTAGCTCTATAGCAACAGCTAGTGCAACTGATAAAGCAAATGATTTGGCTGCGGTACAAGGAACAGCTGCTTATCAAAGCTTGACGGCAGATCAACAAGCAGAGATTACATCGGCAATTAGTAATTCAGGCTCTACAGCTAGTAGTTATGCTTCAACTATTGCATCTGATGTGTCAAGTATGTCAACTGCTTTATCTAGCTTGACAGGTACGACAACAACTAGTAGCGGAGATTCAAGTAGTTTGGCTTCTCTACAAACGTCTATTTCAGGCATTGCAAGTTCAGCGAATGCTCTTCTCCCTGTAGCTTCATCAACGGTATCATCAATGCAAGCTAATATTGCTAATGTCAATTCAGTACTTGTCAATCAATTATCACCAGGAGCAACTCAAGTGGCATCAGGTGTGTCAACCGCTCAAAGTACTCTAGCAACAGGTGCAAGCGCACTTTCAAATGGTTTGTCAACTTATACTGGTGCTGTGTCAACGATTGCCAGTGGTGCTCAAACTCTAGATGCTAACAGTAGTAGTTTAATGACTGGTTTTGCTACTCTTCAGAGTGGTACAAGTGCTCTCAATACAGGAGCTCAACAATTAGCAACTGGAGGAAATACCTTAACAAATGGATTGACAAGTCTGTCAACCAACCTTTCTACATTATCTGATTCATTAAACAAGGCTAATCAGCAACTATCTCTTGTTTCTGTAAATTCAGACAATGCAAAAATGGTTAGTGCTCCGCTTAAAGAGAAGAAAACTGATAAGGATAAGGTTGACACTAATGGTGTGGGGATGGCTCCGTATATGATTTCTGTTTCTCTTATGGTTGTTGCTCTTTCAACTAATGTTATCTTTGCTAAGAGCTTGACGGGAAGGAACTTTACGAGCCGTTTTGATTGGGCTAAGAATAAGTTCTTTATCAATGGTATCATTACGACTATGGCTGCAATTGCCCTTTATATTGCCATTCGATTTGTGGGAGTTGAACCAAATCATCCATTAGCTACATTTGGTATGATTCTCCTTGCAGCATGGACTTTAATGGCGCTCGTTACAGCTCTTGTGGGTTGGGATGATAGATATGGTGCATTTGCTTCTATGATTATGCTCCTTTTGCAGCTAGGTTCTAGTGCAGGGACTTATCCAATTGAACTTAGTCCTAAGTTCTTTAAGGTCGTCCAACCATTCTTACCAATGTCCTACTCCGTATCAGGTCTTCGTCAAACTATTTCAATGACAGGACAAATCTCAAATCAAGTACGTATGTTATTCATTTTCTTACTTATTTTTGTAGTTGTAGGTATTATTATTTATAGACCAAAGTCTGAAAATGAATAAACTAAAGGCCAGCTCTAATGTGAGCTGGCTTTTTATGTTATTCAACAGTTATATCACCGAGGTCTGAGGTAATGGTTAGTGTGTTATCCTTTGAGATCTTAAGGTTATTTGTGATGTCTACCTCTCCTGAATGACTATCGGCTTGAACATTGAGCGTGTAATCTTTAAGAGCTATTTCAATATCACCAGATGTAACATCAAGTTTATTGTGACCATTGAAAATTAGGTTATCTCCAGAGTAATCTCCCATTGCAATAGATAAATCTGAGTTAGTAAAAAGTGTATGATCACTATCAACACTACCAACATCAAGATTAGCTTTTAGGTTGCTGACAATCATTTTAGTAAAAGTTAGGTCCCCTACATTTAGATTGATGTCTGCTTGTTTGATGGTGCTATTACTTAAATCTAGATTTCCAGTTGCTAAATCAACCTTTAAAAAATCAATCGTTTGTTTTTTAGGGAGTGTAATGACAATGGTTTTATTTCTGACTTCCTTGTTGAGAGTAGAAAGCCTTACTAAATCTTTTAATCCGAAAAAGTTAATATGTTTGTTAGAAGTCGAATCTAATTCAGAGTTGTTATCATTGATAGTCAATTGACCATCCTTTACAGATGTGTCAATTGGATTTTTTGTTTTTTGGTAGTAAGAAAGCGTTGCTTTGTCAACTTCACCATTTTTTATAAGCACATTGTAGCTACTACTTTTAATATCAATTTTATTGAAGTCCTTAACTTCTTTCTTGACATAATCTTGCTCACTTATAGTTTTATTTTGTAAATCTGTTAAGCCACCTTGGCTATAACCCCAAGCTACTAATCCTCCTCCTAAAAATAGAGAGATAAGAGACACTCCGAGGACAATCTTTTTCCAAGTTTTCATGATTTTCTTCCTTTCTTGATGAGCCATTTAATCAATAGGGTAATTAGCTTTACAATAAGTTTACAGATTTCAAATGAAATCAAAAGCAGTAAGAGTGCTCCTCCAAACATCAATAGACCTAGACCCACTCCAAACAGTGTTGAAGCTAGTGAAACATTTAAGAGAGAGAAGCTTGTAAAGAAAGTGTAAATACCACTAATGAGTAAGGCAAAAGTAAGAGCTAAGGCAGTCACTATAACTGCAAAAATAACCACAAGAAGTGTCAATAGCATAGCTAGGAAGAATAGTAGAATTGGTAAGGCGACTGGACTGGCTAAAACAGCTAGAATCGCAATCCAGAGGATAGTTGTTTTATTACGTAAGCTACTCTTTTCCTCAATAATCTTTTCGTCTAGAAGACGACTAATGACTTCATGTGCTGCTTCCTTAGGTGTACCCAATTCTGCAATAACCTGAGCTTCATTTTCAGGTCCAGCCTCTTCAAAATATTCCATGAAATATTCGAGAGCCTCTTCATAGTCCTTTTGTGGTAATTTTCGTAGATATTTTGTTAATTTGGCTATATATTCAGTCCTTGTCATGTCTTAATCTCCCTTCTACAATACCATCGAGGGTTTCTTTATAGGTTAACCATTCTTCATTAAGAAATTGAAGATGATTTTTTCCCTCTTGGGTAATACTGTAATATTTACGTTTACGCCCTTGATATGCTTGGCTATAAGTGGTCATATAGCCTGCTTTTTCAAGCTTTTTTAGAATAGGATAAAGTGTTGACTCCTTGATATTAGCCACAAGCTTAATGGTTTGACTAATTTCATAGCCATAAGAGTCTTCTCTATCTATAATAGCTAGTATTAGGAACTCTATCAGGATTGACGATGTTGGAAAATACATAATGTGCTCCTTTGCTTTTAGGATATGTATAAAAATTATATATAATTATTTTACACATTGAGTGTATCTCTTTTAGAAAGATATGTCAATATTTTATATATAAAAAATTTATATAATAGGGATAACTTATTTTTTATGATAATATGAAGTCAAGGAGTTCTTATGACTATTAAAGATAAACTAGCTCATTACGAGCCAAAGCCACTAGGGGAGAAAGGACGCTATGCAGTGCTTTTACCCTTGATATATGATGTAAAAACTGATAAGTATCAAATCCTTTACCAAGTACGAAGTGAGCATATTTCTCAACCGGGTGAGGTCTCTTTTCCAGGTGGGCGTGTCGAAGACGGTGAGACTTTTCAAGAAGCTGCTATACGAGAAACTTGTGAGGAACTAAACTTATTTCCTGATCAAATTGACATTTGGGGAGAGATTGATTATCTGATTCATCAGGGGAGAACCATCCATTGCTTTGTTGGAAAGATAAATATAGAAAATTGGGAGGATATTCATCCAAATGAAGAGGTGAAACGGTTGTTTACAGTCTATGTTGACACGTTGTTGACAGAGAATCCGATTTATTATAAAGTGACTTCTACCTTGAGTGATGCGAAAGATTTCCCATTTTTCCTGGTAAAAAATAGAGAAAAATACAATTTTGGGTACAGTGAACGTCATATTCCTTTTTACAGAAACTTGACAGAAAATATATGGGGGATGACAGCTATGTTTACACATAGATTTACAGATATTCTGAAAGATTTAGAGTAAAAATAAAAGATCAACGGTAATATGTTGATCTTTTTACTATTAATTAAATTGTTTATTTGCTACAAAAGGAGTGAAATTTATTTCTGAGACATGGGTCTTGAGTATTCCTAAAATGATTTTCAAAATTAATATCGAAGCTTTTAGCTAGGTGGTCAACTTCAGAGTAGACAATGACTTTTTTGTTTCGTTTGTGTCATTCCTATGCTAAAAGGGGAGTACTATGTGGATAGATGCTGTTAAGCTTTGGTGTTATTCTGCCTAAGATTGATGATTCTATTGATTTTTCTGAGGGAGTTACCTATGTTGAAGAGAAGGTAAAGCATATAACTATAAATTGTAAAGCTCCAAAAATCTGGGACAATACTGAGACTATAGACAAATAGGACTGTTGCACTAACAAAAATTAGACAGCTACATATTATTGAAAGTAGAGGATACCCTTTTGAAAATAATAGGCTTTCTATGATTAAGGCAAAAGCAGGTAGCAACAGAGTTAGAATGATAATAATAAAGATGAAGCGTTGTGTATCATCTAGCATCAAGTTACCCAATGATTTACCTAGGTAAAAACGAGAATCACTCCCCCCAGGGTAAATCAATTCTCTTGTCAAGGGACTAACTAGGATTAGGGTGTCAAATAGTGAGAAAGCCGCCCATCTCCAAATAGGGAAAGCCCATTCTTCCTCAGATAATTCTCTCTGAGTTCTTTCTTCAGTTAATTCGAATTTGATTGTCATCAATATGTACCTCTTTTGGAAAGTCGTTATTTTGATTTAAGATATACCATCCATCTGGTAGTTCAGAGTTTTT
The DNA here is from genome assembly GCF_001808655.1 of Streptococcus sp. HMSC078H03. NCBI lineage: Bacteria > Bacillati > Bacillota > Bacilli > Lactobacillales > Streptococcaceae > Streptococcus > Streptococcus sp. HMSC078H03. Next base: position 172,936 of record NZ_KV794072.1, on the reverse strand, counting down.
AAGTACCTGTTCTAATTGAGAATGTAAGTCAATTTCTTTAGTCGTGGAACCAGAAGGAAAACTCAATTGGACAGTAAGTTGTTTGTTTTGTAGAGCATCTTTAAGTGAAAAATCATAATAGCCACCTAGCGCTTTAGAATGTCCCCTCTCATAAGTATAGAGTGTCGTGTATGGTACAGGTTCTATCTGAACAATAATATTTTTTAAATCTTTCTCGGATCTTAGAGCTTTAGAGATATCATTGATAAATTTTTGATTTCTAGGGTTGATTTTAATAGACTTTTTAACAAAGTCGTCCCCATATTCTCTTTCATCAGGTAAAATCTTATATTCACTATTTTGGCGATTAAAATCTGAGTCGCTTTCTGTTGGACTGGCAATGTAAGGATAGAGTAAATCTTGAATATGGAGAGGAAGTTGAGTCTTTACATGTTCTTTTTTGTTATTAATGGTCTCTTGATAATCAATATGGAAAATCAGATAATGTTTAACCTCATCTTCTTTATTCATACGATAAGTAATTTTATCTGCCCATCCGATACCAGTTATTTGCACCTTTCCTTGAAATCCACGAGTTTTATAAAACCCTTTAATATTTTCTTGAGCATTGTAATAGAAAAAGATAGCAATCATGGTCAATAATAAAATCAAGGGCATAGTAATTTTAAGGTATTTGAAGCTATTTTTTACCATATTAGTTATGACTCTCCTTAACTAGTAGGTTGTAATCTTTTTGACTTTTAACTTGCTCAGGGTGTCCAGTCGTTGTATCAGTACTTGTAAAATACCAATAGATATCCTCCTTATCTGATGTTAACTCTTTTTGGAGTTTAATGGCATCATCCAAATTAAGTGAATCAGTTGTTACGATAATTAGGCTGAATCTTTTTTTGAGCGATTGGTCACTGTATTCGTTATCGTCTTGATCTTTGTAATCAGCAAAATTTCTTTCTTTGGTCCAGATAAGGGGCATGGAGTTGATAGTGAGGGGATCCTCTTTATGACCTACAGAAAAATTATCCTTTAAAAGGAGATAGCGATAAGGTTTAGCAAATCCGTAGTATTGATTGACTTTTGCTGGTTTGGTTTTAGTTGTCTTATGGGTACGTAAATTGACATAGAATACTTTTTCGTTGTCATAGGATGAAAATTTCACAAACTCATCCCTACCATCGGAGTACATGGTATTATCCATAGAACCGGGATCATCGTATCCTAGTTTCTTAGCAAGGTCTAGTACATCAATAGTGTGTCCTTTTCCAGTATCTTTACCAAGCTGATAATAGTGGATAATATCATAATTTTTAGAGTCCTTCTTGTGTTTAGATGCTTTATACCTAGATTCTTGGAAGGCTAGATAGGTGCGACCGACGGCTAATTGACTTCTCTCCAGTGCTTTTCATTTCCAAACTTAACACCTAAAACGTTAAAGTTTCCAATTTTGACGTTTTGAAAGGATGTTACAGTAACTTTTTTGTTAGTATAGTCGTAAAGTCTATCGTCTAAGGAATAAGCGGCTTGAAGTCTATAACCATAGCGAACGAATGTACCTGTAAGTAGAATGGTTATAAAAATAAGGAGATAAACATGCCACATACGCCATCTAAATGTTTCTAATTTTGTCATAGGAGATCCTCTTTGAGTAATAGAAAAACCATGAAAATCTTATTTTCATGGTTTTTAATTCAATTATTTTACTTCAGTAAGAATCAGAGAAGTTAGTACCGTCTGAAATTAAATATTATCTTGATCAAAATTATGAGATTTTAGTTGAAATAGAAGAGGTTGATTACTTCGATACGGACTTTAGCAGAGCATCTCATCGACTTTCTTTGGCTGAAATAACTGAAATTGTTAAATATCAAAGTATAGGACAATGTTTGAAGCAACTACCAGAAGGCATAGGAGAAGGAGAAAGGGAATATTGGGAAAACAACTATAAAAGAGATAGATAATGGGCTATTTTGATTATTTACGAGAACCAAAATCTGATATTGCTTTTGTGGATATGAAATCTTTCTATATTAGTGTCGAGTGTGTGGAACGTGGATTGCATCCTATGAGGACCTCGTTTTGTGTGATCAGTAGAGCAGATGATTTAAACGGACTTTTCTTAACTTCCTCTCCAATGTTCAAGAAAGTCTTTTGAGCACCACAAGAGGCGAAGTCACAAACTCCGCCTCCTTCTACATATTTTTTGTTGTAATAGCATATTTTATTTGAAATATCAAGACTTATGCTTGATAAAGCTAGAAAACTTACCCTTTTCCAGCAAGAATATCTGATACTTTATACAATCCTGGGGAATATGTCCGACCAAATAGTTTTTTCGTCAAGGCATTAAACGTATAATGGTCATCTAAAATCAAGACTTCGTCATACGTTTTTAAGAGTGCAATAAAGTCATCGTCTGTTAAATTGGAATCATCTCTAGTATCGATATTTTTATTGCTGAGGTAATAACTTGTTGCGCTGTCGCTGTATGATGCCATTAAATCTAAAAATTTTTGGTCAACCGACACAAAATTTTCTCTGGCATCAACATTGACATCCCACAGATAATAACGACTAGCATATTGGGCAAAATAATTATCTACATTCTCCTTATCTGCTGTTACAACCAAAATTCTATCCGTTGACGAATTACTCTGACTTCCAGTAAACTGACGAATTTCTTTTGCGACCTCGTTTGTTTCCTGATTGTTATTGTAAACAATGCTATTATTTTCTGACAAGAACATTCCAATGGCATAAACTGTCAAAACAAGGCTCGCGTATTGGTACAAGCGTTTATTAAATAAGCTCTTGTAAGACCTAGCATTACGTTTACTAATGATTTTTTCATACAGACCCTTGTCCATTACCCATGCTAAAGCCATGGTCAAACAACCAAAAGCAAAGATAACGATGCTCGAAGCATAGCGCTCAAATCCTGCTAATTCTAACGCTTCATCAGTCGGCATTGCTGTCAGATACATGAGTAAAATGCCAATATAGTAAGTCACAATCGAAATATCAACAAATCCCCAAGTCAACAAGACAAATTTCTTATATTTCAAACGAATGCCAATCACAATAAAGGCAATCATCATAATCAGATTGATTATCAAAATTCCATTGCTTGCCAAACTGTCAAACGTAAACACCGATTTGACAAAAAGAGTGATAATTTTTTGTGGGACGCCTGACAGATTTCCAGTCAATACCTGACCAAGTTCTGACATGGACACCGCATGCTTGGCACTTGAGGCATTTGGGAAATTATCCGTCACATGCTTTTGCCAAATAACAAAAGGAAGACAGCTGACTAGCAAGGTCATTATGAGCAGCACTAGTGCTTTTAAACGTGCTCTTTTACGAACAAGTAAACGCACAATACAAACCACATAAACTACTAAAACGAGAGCGACAAAGAAAAGTCCATCTACTTTGACGATACTTAATAATCCAAGAATTACCGCCGTATTTAGCGACAAAAACCAGAAACGATTACGATAGACAAAACAACCTGCTATGGCTGCCAAGGCCAAGGCCGGAAGCAGAAAATCAACCAGCAAATTATTTAATCGAATAGCAACGTTGAACGTATTAAAAACAGCAAACGAAGCAAAAATCATGCTAACCATTAAGACACGTCGATCATCACGAAGTGCCGCAAACATGGCATAAAGACTGGAAGCAATCAAGAAGAATTGCCCGACCAACATACTACCTTCTGAAAAGCCTACGATGGTCGTGAAAAAATAAATGAAAAGTGAACTTCCAACAGGATAGGTATAATAACTAATAATCGTATCCTGCTGTGTTGGCAAAGCATTATTGATATGGAAAAATTTTACAATCGTTGCCCAATGCGTAAAATTATCATAATGTAAAAGCGGTGAATGCCAGAGCGTTATTCCAAACAAAAGCAAATAAGCCATCATTCCAAGCGAAATATAATCAAGTCTCCTAAAGCGATATTTCTTTTTCCATACCGCCCAAAGATAGTAAAGACTCAAAAGACAGCCCAAAACAGAAATGGCATACACGGTCTGCAACATAAAGCCTAACAAACTACCAAGGTACAATACCAATGTAATGACTGAAAATGTAAACACCCATGTCAGACGGCGATTCATCTTCACAGTATTACGGAAAAAGGCATTGTACCCCATGGTAATCACAAAGAACAACAGTAATCTAGCAATACTAATCATACTCTCCCTCTCCATTCATTTGCTAAGGCTTTAAAAGCAGGTAAGCTATCCAAATCCGCTAAATTGGTAACTCGATAAAGCGACTCGTCTCTATCAGTATCATAGGACACAAAAGTCAACTGAATTGGCAAATCTTTGTAGGTAAATGCGACATTCGGTTCTTTTTTAGGATTTGTCAATTTTCCAGAAAATGTCATGTAATAATAATCTGTCTTTCTAAGCTGGCATTTTTTTCCAGCAACCTGAACCTCTTCATTGACACGAACTTTCGGAAAAGCTACTTGGTCATAGGCTGAAACAGGACGTTCATTATTTTGGAAACGTTGACTAAAGTTCTCAAATAAATCATCCCATGTTGTCATCCAAGGGTCTTTTTTCTTCGGAAGATTGTGATTAATGCGGTCATAAATGTACTGATAAAATTCGCGCTTATCAGCTTCAGGAACTTCTGAAAATTGAACGCCGTAGCGCCAACCATTATCAATCGCAAAAACACGAACAACATGACCTTTTACCCTCGCATGGTAATCACGTGATTGCAAATTAAGCGTCAGTTCTTTTTCTTTCGGCAAATACAATGGTAAATCCGTATAGAATGAAATCCCCGTTTCTGAAATATCATAGACTCTCACTTGGTAAGAATCATCATCAACCTCAATAACCATAGCTTCATCAACAGTAAAACGCTCACTTGAGCGATAAATCGGACGACCAAGCGCACAGAAAATCGCAAAGGTCAAATTGATGATATGATAAATCAACCAAAAACTGATAATACTTCCATAAAAAAGCTCTGAACCAAATTTTCCATAGTTAAAAGTCACCAAACCATAAACGGCTAATCCCCATAAAACAAGATAAGGAAGCGCATAAAGGTACAACGTCCACGACGTATAATTTCCCTTACGTGTCACCTTAAATTTTTTATTGCTAATGCCAAAGGACTCCAACATCATGGGAATAAACAAATACGGAGCAAAAATCGTTTCCACAATTTCTCCCCAAACCTGTGTTTGGTATTGTTTTGAGACTTCTCGCATTGACAAGCGTGTCAAGGCGAAACTTGGCAACCAGAATAGGAACAGTAGCCAGATATTTGACACCACCACACGCACATGGAAAACCGTATATAAAATCGGTGCCAAGATATACAATAACCGTCTAAAGAAAGACCACCAATAAAGATAGCCATTAATATAAACAATTCTTTGCCCCATTGTCAATTTGGGATTAAAGAAGATATTCATATTGTAGCTACTGCGAATAACGCCACGTCCCCAGCGCACGCGCTGTTTGATGACACTCTTCAAATCTGTCGGCGTTAACCCGCTAGCCATTGGACTTTTCGTCGAATAATTTACATAACCAGCCGCATTTATCCGAACACCTAGCTCGAAATCCTCCGTAATGGTATCTGTCGGAAAACCACCAACATCTTCAATCGCCTTGCGGAAAATAAGCGTATTAGACCCCGTATAAAGCGCTGCACCGTGCGAATTATTGAAAACATTAATTTCTTTGGAAAAGAAATCTTGTTCGTTTGGTAAGGTTGATTCTGAAAACAAGTTAAATTGGAAAATATCAGCATTGTAAAAACTTTGTGGCGTTTGAATCAAACCAATTTTTGACTTATCATAATCGTCACCATTTTCATAAGCCTCAACTTGTTCAACAAAATAAGGCACAGTTTCCAACAGGAATTCACGATAAGGAATCATATCCGCATCAAATGTCGCCACCAAAGGTGATGACGTCTGACGTAAAGCATTATTGTAGTTTCCTGATTTGGCATCTTTATTATCCGCCAAACCAAAATAACCAACACCAAGCTCATCAGCCAATTTGGCAACTTCTAGACGATTGGTATCATCACAGACGTAGATATGCACCTTAGACTTATCAGGATATTCCATAAAAGTGCAGGCATTAATCGTCTTATAAAGCAACTCTGGATCCTCATTATGCGTTGCAATCAAAACATCCACATCTGGGTAACGCTCCTTAGCAATCTCAGGCTTTTCAAGCTTAAAGTCCTTTTGCTTATTCCAAATGAGAATGTAGCCTGTAATGGCTGAAACTACCTCACTTCCCCACAATAAAATCCCAAAGATCAGCGCAAACCATGAATCATGCCACGGAATAGTCGCCACCAAACGCCAAGTTAAATAAAAGGCAGTCGTTACAAATGCAACGAAATAGAGTATCCTCTTACTAGTCTTCATTCTCACCTCCACTAAAAATCAAATGTTTTTGCACAAAATAACTGACAATGAAAAGTGTACCGTCAACTAAAATCTTCACCAATGAAATTGGCAGCGTCGTCAAGGCATTTCCTAGAACTGTTACCAATAAACTTGACAAAACAATCTGTACTACCACCAAAGTGAAGTATTTTATCGCACTATTTGATTGACCTCGTTTAAAGACCACCTTATGATTCAAGGTGAAATTAACAACAGATGATATCGCACGCGCTAAAATCGAAGCTAACGTCACCGCACTAAAACTCAATCCATTAAACAAAGAAATTAAAATCGTAAAAGCAACAATATCAACCAAGAAGGAAAACAATGCTGAAAAAATGTACTTGAAGAAAACCTTGTAAATTCTAATCGAGTCACGAATCGCATCAAAATGCGACGACTGATTTTCATCCAAATAAATCGTTGCAATGCCAACTTCACAAATCAGAATATTGTCCTCTTTTGCCTCAAGTAACATATTCATCTCAAATTCATACCGTTCACCCTCCACGGTTAAGAGTTTTGGCAACCATGACATAGGAATCACACGAAGCCCCGTTTGCGTATCAGAAACGTTCATACCTGTCATAGCCCCCAAGACGTCTCTTGTCAATAAATTTCCAAATTTACTACGTAAAGGAACAGATTTTTCAAATGTTCTAACACCCAGCACCAAACTATCAGGATGTTGCAAAAATTCATCCAAACATTTCATCATGTCTTCGTAGGTATGTTGACCATCAGAATCAATCGTCACAATTCCTTTGGCATTAGGAAAATTGTCCAAAATATATGAAATAGCCGTTTTTAAAGCACGACCTTTTCCTTTATTATCAGCGTGTCTTTGCAAATGACAAGCATAGTTACTCTGCGCTATTGCAAATAACGGTGCAAAATCAGCTCCAC
>NZ_KV794072.1:0-165488 GCF_001808655.1 Streptococcus sp. HMSC078H03 | reverse complement strand
CGACTAGAATAATGTCAAACATTTGATTTTCCTTATCCCGAATATTTTTCAAAAGTTCCAACAAACGGTCATCAGGTTCATAGGCAGGAATGACAATAACAACATCTTGAAACATCATCGACGTTCTCCTTTCTGACTTTTATTTTCGTACATTTTCTTATCAGCTATTGCAAATAACGGTGCAAAATCAGCTCCACTACCGTCATCGACTAGAATAATGTCAAACATTTGATTTTCCTTTCTGACTTTTATTTTCGTACATTTTCTTATCAGCTATTGCAAAAAAATCAACGAAGTTTTTATGTGATTGATAAGAGTCCGTATAAGCACCTAAAGATGCTGTAATCCCCATATCTTTGAGAGTCATTTCTGCTTGAACAAGTTTTATTAAAAATTCAGCTTGATTTTCAGAAACTCCAGGGACTAAAACCGCAAATTCATCTCCACCTAACCTTGCTATTACAGCACTTTCAGGCATTATCTTCGTTAAAATATCACCAAATTCAATTAGAATCTTATCTCCCGTAGCATGTCCAAAGGTATCATTTGCTTCCTTGAATTTATCCAAATCAGATATAATAACCGTAATTTGTTCTTCTTTACGTGTCAGACATTCCTCAAAAGCAAGCTCAATATATCGTCGATTATGAACCCGTGTTAAAACATCTTCGTATGCCATCCTCTGTATTTCAAGTTCATGAAGTCTCTGCTCTGTAACATCAAGAACAAAACAAAAAACACCAATCACTTTTTGGCGATTGTTATAAATGGGAGAATACATATTTTGCCAGTAAAGCGTTTTGTCGCCTGTCTTAATAGTATCCATAAATATAAATGTTTCACCCTTTTTCGCACGATCAACATTTGCTTTTAAACGCGCAGCATCTTCACTATTAAGATAATTCATTGGAAAGTCACCAATTTTGGGAGTGAAATAAAAGATTTCTTCCATGAGCCGAATATCATTCTTATTAACCGCAATAAAACGATAATCTAAGTCTACAGCATAGACGTTAATAAGTTTCGAACTCTGTAAGATAAAGTGGGATAGCATATACTGTCTTCGATTAAGGTAAGATGCTAGGGTCCAAAGAACTAGTATTCCTATAAAGATTGCTAAAACGATGGGATTATCATGGTCAATCAAAACATCATCATACACTAAGCGCATTAATAACATTAACGCAGCAAAAATACTTAAGTACGTTAACAATCTTTGATGCTTGATTAAAAAATCACTTACTTTTCCTAATACCATTACAGCCTCACCATTCTAAGTAGTTTTAATACCTTCAGCATCCAAACTGTCTGTAACAAAACGTCCTGTAAAACCACCGATGAAGCCCGTAGCAGTATTGTCAATTCCTAAACGTTGTAGAATACGGCTGACATTAATACCCTTACCGCCAGCGAATTTATCATCACTCTCTATACGGTTAACTTCACCAATCTCTACCTTGTCGATACGAACAATGAAGTCGATTGATGGGTTTAGCGTCACAGTATAAATCATACTTCAATAACCCTCGTTTTCTCTTTTAATTATTTAAGGAGCCCTTCTTCCGAAGCATTTGTGATTATGGTTACTTTCTCAACCTCGGCTACCTTAGCATAGGTAACCTAACCAAGTTTAGAAGCATCAGCTAGAACATAGGCTTTTTGCGCATTAGCTATCACTGTTCGTTTAATGACCGCCTCTTCCATATCTGGCGTTGTGAAATAATTGGCATCAACTCCATTAGCACCAATGAAAGCACAATCAAAATTCAGTTGTCTGATTTGTTCCAGAGCTGTACTTCCAATAGAGGCATCTGTTGAATGTTTAACCTTACCACCAATAATCCTAGTACTAATACCGAGATCTACCAGCTTAACAGCATGATGGATAGAATTAGTCACAACCGTCACCTGACGATTCATTTCCTCTGGATATGGTGAATATTTGTCATAAGTTCTAAGCCCAGCCTCAACGTGACCAATACTTACTTTATTGTAAAATGCAACCAATCCAGCAGCAAAAGTTGTTGTAGTATCACCATGAACTAAAACCAAATCAGGTTGTTCTTTCTTAACAACTGGATCAAAATTAGCCAAAATTTTAGAAGTAATTTCCTGAAGTGATTGATTTTTTTCCCATGATATCCAAATCATAATCAGGAACTATTTCAAAAGTCTCCAAAACCTGGTCAAGCATTTGATGGTGTTGAGCTGTGACTACTGTAATAGTATTAATGGTTTCTTGATGTTTTTTCAACTCAAGAATTAACGGCGCCATCTTAATTGCCTCTGGTCTTGTCCCAAAGACAACCATAATATTTAATTTTCCCATAAGATCCCCCCTATGACCTATACGAAATCAATATAATATTGACAAATAAGACTCTACATTATCACTTTATTATCCCCAATAAAAAGGAAAATGAGTTATCCTTTCTCCAAAAGCATTAAAGGGAATGCCCTCGCTATTGGTCTTGTTTTGCAAATGATGTAAAGTAGATAAAGAAAAAGGTCTCAATAAAAAGACTATCATTACGTATAAAATTCAAGAAGTAAGACAAGAAAACTAAGTCATATCATCCAAGGATATCAATTGTTTTGAGATTTTCTAGTCTTCTCCCCCGAATTTAAAAATACACTATTTAATAAATAAAAAAACTGCAGGAGAAAAAACGCTTTGCTAATAAAAGTGTTTTTGAATCCAGCAGTATTGCTAATTTACATATATTTCATAAAAACTTCTCCCCATTTTAAAGAGCGTCCCCTTTACTTACGCTCTATCCCCATCTTACAAATCAAAACATCGGTATGATAACCCTATCCCAATACCATATCACATAGCACCAAGTACCAACAAGTAATCATTCAACTCTCCCCAAAAGAGTCAAAATATTACAAACAGGTTGGCTTCGAGTTACTACTACCCATGTTCCCTATTCATATAGACGCTATAATTATAGCATGTTATTTTTATTTTTCAACCTTCTTTCAATTTTTTATTATTTTAATGTATGTGATAAGCATTATAATGAGGTCGTTTGAATTAAGCACTCCTACTTAACAAATACTAATCAAATGATATTTATCTATATTTTAATAAATAATAATTAAACACCCTTTGGCTTTTAAATGGATTTGCATAAAAAAAATCAGAATTCCTATTAAAATTCTGATTCAGAATGAAGATAAACATCGTTTTTGATGTTTGTCTTTTTTTATATTCACACTTAATTCTCCCATAATCCAATAATATTGAGGTATTTGGATAAAATAACGGGTCTTCCCTACCATCATTTTTACCAATTTTTTGATATTTAGACATGCCAAAGTAAGCCCAACCTTATCTTCCATTTTGGACTTTCCTTTTTCTCTGGTATAACGCAAGTTATGATATTCTTTAGCTGTTCCGAATAAACGTTCTATCGTTTCTTTCCGGTGTTGGTACCGTTCCTTCATCCCACTTTGATGACGGATATCTTCACAGATTTCTAAGGCATCTTTCCAAATATGACGCACAACAACTTTTTGGTGCTGGCGACTTTCAGTACAAATCGCTAACAAGGGACAGGTCTTACAAATTTCGGGATTACTTTTATATTCTCTATAACCTTCACGTGTCGTTGTACGGTAAGTTAATACCTGGTTCTCTGGACAAAGATAGCAGTCAAAATGCTCGTCATAGACAAAGTCTCTAGGACGTAGAAAGCCTCTCTTACCTCTTGGCCTAGTGTAAGGGAATACTGGCGTAATCTCTTTTTCTAAAAGAAACTTGGCAATACTAGGTGTTTTGTAGCCTGAATTCGCAATAATGAATTCAGGGGAGAAGGGTTCTAACTTGGCGAAAAGAACAGGAAAGGCCTGACTATCATGGATGTTACCTGCTTCAACTGTATAAGCCAAGGCCCAACCATGTTTATCACAAGCTACCTGAGTATTATAAGCGAAGACTTCCTTGTGTTCTCCCTTGTGAAACCAACCACTATCTGGGTCTGTCGTTGATTGTTTCTTAGGTTTGGCCTCGCCTTTTTTGCATGTTTCTTCCTGTCTAAATTAATTTCAATGTCCAGTTGTTCACTCATGAATTTAGCTTTTTGATTAACGACAACATTTTTGTACTTATGATTATTAGCAGCTGCCTTGATATGTGTCCCATCGATGAAGATTTCTGAGGGATCAATAAGCCCAGCCTCCAAAACTTGATGAAGCACATGACTAAAAATGTGTGCTAATAATTCTTTATTTTGAAAGCGTCGGCTATAGTTCTTACCGTAAGTTGTAAAATGTGGCACCTTATCGTCCAGAGATAAGCCAAGAAACCAACGATAAGCCGTATTCACCTCGATGTCCTTGATGGTTTGGCGCATAGAACGAATGCCATAAAAACATTGAATCAAAGGAATCTTAACTAACAGGACAGGGTCTAGACTAGGACGACCATTATCTGAAGAATAACTATCCTCAACAACATCATAAATAAAAGTAAAATCAATCGTTTCTTCAACTTTTCTTAAAAAATGGTCTTTAGGCACAAGTTCATCAAGAGTATATAAACCTACTTGACGACGATTGTATTCAGGATTATCTTTGTGAAACATAGGAGTACCTCATCAAATGCCTTTTCTTTTATTATACTCCTTCGAAGCAAGAAAAGTCCCCAGAAGTATAACTTCTGAGGACTTTGTCTTCAATCTGAAAGAGGTATTTTTATACCTCTTTTTGTTCACTCTTCAATTATGCTGTCACTGTCCATTTACTGTCCTATATTGTGTAAAATATATAAAAGTTGTTAAGTTTACTAGTAGTTAAATCCCTTAAAATCAGTATTTATGATGATAACAAGCCTAAAAAATTCTTGGAACAAGTTTTGCATGTCTATTATAACAGCAAATAATAAACTTTCGGGAAAAGACATATTTTTCGGACAGTTACACTTTATTCTGACATTTTTTATCTTTCTAGTATTGTCTCGATTAATGGTTCTACCCCTTTGTTAATTAACCTTTCTATCTTATGTTGTGCATTGAAACGAATAATGTCATAAGCTACGTATTTTAATATATAAGCAGCCACTTCGTTAACATTATAAGAAAAATGTCCTTTTAAAATTTCATAAGCTAGGCTAGCAAAAGGGTCTGCATCTTCAAATCGTTTGATATATTGCACATAGTTAGAATCAATCTTCTGAATTATATAAGTTGCGTGAGAGTCATCCAAATTCATAAAGCTAAGTAAGCATTCGGTAAAGCGAGTTCCTTTATTGATACAAGATAGGCAGAGATCTTTTTCTGACATTTCATAAATATAGTTTTCTATGTCGTTATCAAAAATACCTTGATTAATTTTTTCCCAGATTTTTTCTTTAAAAGATTCATGACTTCTTATTCTTAACCATGAATTCAACCCGTTCAACATATCTGTTGCATTTTCATACCTATAATTAGGATCGATATTGGTAGCTTTTGTACTGATTGAACGCAGGGTATGCGAAAAATTATTAGGATCTCCAGTCATAACAAAATTGATAATTCTCCCGAGAGAGTATACATCACTACTTTTGTCAGCCTCTTTTAGAAGAGTTAGTTGTTCTGGTGCACAATAAAAAAGCTGTCCAAAAGATGCGGTATCTATAGTTTGATGCGAGGTTAAGATGTTAATATTTTTTCCTAAACCAAAATCCGCTACTTTTATTATTCCGTTTATGAAGAAAATATTAGTAGGGCTTAGATCCCTGTGCAAAATTCCTCGTTTATGCACTAGAGATATAGTGTGAAGTATTTGCCGTAAAATATTAAATTTTGATTCATCTGGTAATTCGCTTTCTTTAATATAATTAGCTAAAGTAAAATCCGCTTTTTCCATTGTGTAGGAATAATTATCGATATTAAAGTCATATACATTTATAATACTTTCAATATCTGAACATGATTTTGTAATTTCAAACTCTCTACGAAATCGACTTCTTAGCGATTCATGTTTAACCGAGTCTTCATTTAATTTTTTTAATACTAATCCTGTAGATTTTTGTAGAAAAATATCTGCAAATCCACCTTTTCCGATTTCTACTAAATCTTGATCGGTTTCTACTAAGAAGAATTCATTGCCTTTTTTTGACAAATACAATGAATAAATTGAGCAGACTTTATTTAATTCCGTTAAAACCTTTTGTTGGTATTCTAAAGAATCAACTTCACCTTTTTGACGTTCTGTTAAAAGATATTGTTTGCTCAATATAATGCTGAAAAAAGATCAAGTTTACCAGTTTCAGAGAAACTTAGTAATTTATCATTTACATAAACCCATCTTGTTGGGAACCCTTGACGGTAAACATCACTAAAACCGAAATAGCTATTAAAAAAGTCTACTAACTGTGGGCCAGTTTTATAGGTAAATAATTCTGTTTCATCCCCACAGAATATTTTTGCAAGTGTTTTGTAAAATTCTGGATTGATCAATAACGATACCTCTATCATAAATAAGCTAATAGATTCATTATAGCACTATAAATAAAGAAGACTATCTTTGTAATACACTTACTTAATTTTTTATATATCAACAATTTATTTGGTCAATTTAATTTGCTTAATTGACAGAAAAATGAAAGATCTCATTCAATCAGATCTATTTATTTTTTATGAATAAGTTGTACAACCCTGCTAAAGGTTGATATAAAGCTATTTATAAATCACTTGGACACAAACCGTGTCCAATCAGATTTTACGATAAAAAGGTAGAGAAAAAGGTAGAGTTTGAATTGAAATACAGTGCAATAAACTGCAATTGACAAAAAGAAAAAACGCTTGAAATCAGCGTTTTTCTTTTGTATTGATTCGTATTGAATCCTTATTTTACCTCAGTAAAGATTACGTGTTTACGCAATTTTGGTGAGTATTTTTTCAATTGAAGACGGTCTGGAGTGTTACGTTTGTTTTTTGAAGTAAGGTACAAGCGTTCACCAGATTCTTTGTGTTCAAGTGTAATATTTACGCGCATGGTATCTCCCTTCTATTATTTAGCTGCGTTAGCTTTAGCGATTTTACGTCCTTTGTAGTATCCTTTAAGTGATACACGGTGTGAACGTGAGTAATCTCCAGTTGTTTCGTCAAATTGTACTGATGGAGCAGTCAATTTGTAGTGTGTACGACGTTTGTTTTTCTTCGCTTTTGAAGTGTGACGTGCAGGTACTGCCATTTCTTTATTTCCTCCGAATTAATATTTATGTTCTTGATTTTAAATCAACTATAACAGAATAACATATCTTTTTTGTAAAGTAAAGTTACTTGACAAAAAACTTCTCAAGAAAATATATAGTTAAAAACTATACAATGTGATAGTAAATACATATTTCACAGCTATAACAGCAAGTGCTAGAATAGGCTTATTATTACATTAAATGAAAGAATAAAAAGGAGTAAATAACTATGAGTAAAGTTCATTATCATTTTGATCATGTTGGTTCTTACCTTCGTCCACAAGCTTTAAAAGAAGCACGTGAAAAATTTGCCAATGGTGAGATTTCGCAAGAGGAATTGTTGAAAGTACAAGATGAATTGGTTAAGGAATTGGTTCATCATGAGGTAGAAAATGGCCTTCAAGTCGTTTCTGATGGTGAATTTGGTCGTTCTTGGTGGCACCTTGACTTCCTATGGAACCTAACTGGTTTTGAAGCTTACCAACAAGAGGATTCATATAAATTTCATGGAGCTAAGACACGTACAACTAACGTTCGTATCAATGGTAAAATTGATGAAAATCCTAATCATCCTTTCTATCGTGACTTTGAATATCTTAAATCAGTGACTCCTGAAGGAATTACTCCAAAAGTAACTATTCCAAGTCCATCACTCATCATTAACCGTGACCACCGTAGTGATCTTTATGCTGATTACTATGATTCATGGACAGATTTCCTTGATGATTTGGCTAAAGCTTACCATGATACCATCCAACATTTCTACGATTTGGGTGCACGTTATGTACAATTGGATGATACGACTTGGGGTTATTTGATTCAACAGTTTGAGAATGAAAAAAATAATCCTGAGAAAACAGCTGAGTTGGCAAAAATTGCTGAGGATGATGTATACACTATCAATAAAGCTTTGGAAGGTCTTCCAGAAGATTTGACTTTGGCTACTCACATTTGTCGTGGGAACTTTAAGTCAACTTATCTTTTTGAAGGTGGCTATGATTCAGTCGCTAAATATCTTGGTCAATTGAACTATGATATCTTCTTCTTGGAATACGATGATGCGCGTTCAGGTAGCTTCGCACCACTTCCAACGATTTGGAATAACCGTGATCATGTTGAATTGGTACTTGGTGTGATTACTTCTAAGGATCCAGCTTTGGAAGATGTAGATGCTGTCATTGCTCGTATCCATGAAGCGGCTGAACTTGTACCACTTAAGAACCTTGGTATCTCAACTCAATGTGGTTTTGCCTCAACTGAAGAAGGTAATATCTTGACTGAGCAAGATGAGTGGAATAAATTGCAATTGATTAAAACAATTACTGATAAAGTTTGGTCATAATAGAAAAAATGCAGAGGACAGGCTCAGCTTGTTCTCTATTTTTATGAATATAGAAAGGAAGTGTCATGGATTATAAAGAGATAGGACAGAAATTTTAGAAGCTGTAGGAGGAAAGGAGAACGTTCAGAATCTAACCCATTGTGCGACACGTTTACGTTTTACCTTAGCAGATGATTCTAAAGCTGATGATGAGGCTGTTAAAGCTATCGATGGTGTGGTGAGTTTGGCTAAGAGTGGTGGCCAGTATCAAGTTGTTGTTGGGAGTGATGTACCAAATGTATACCGCGCTTTAGAAGGGTTATTGGATCTGGATGAAGTATCTAAGGAATCATCGGAAAAACAAGATAGAACTCCTCTTCAAAGCTTTTTAGCTCTTATTTCTGGGATTTTCACCCCAATCTTACCAGTAATTACAGCAGCAGGGATGATCAAGGCTGTTTTGTCCCTTTTGGTTGTCTTTAAGGTAGTAGCTGTAGATGATGTTAACTATCAAGTTCTTAATTTTATTGGCGATGCTGGATTTTATTTCTTACCTGTATTTTTAGGTGCCTCAGCAGCTCGACAGTTTAAGACGAATGCTCAATTGGGGATGTTGATTGGTGCTATTTTATTACACCCAACTTTTACTCAGATTGTGACAACTGCCAAGGAATCAGGTCATGGCGTCTCTTTCTTTAGTATTCCTCTTACATTAACTTCTTACTCATCAACGGTTATCCCTGTTATTTTGGCAGTTTGGTTTATGAGTTACGTGGAGCGCTTTGCGATTAAAATTTCACCAAAGGCTGTGAAGTTTTTCTTGGTTCCTATGATTACGACCTTAATTACTGCAATCGTAACACTTTTGATTTTAGGTCCAATTGGTGCTGTCATTGGTAACTGGTTGGGTGATTTCTTTAAGTGGTTGGAAAACTTTGGCCCATGGGTTGTTCCGACAATTGTAGGAGCAACCTTCCCGTTAATGGTTACAACAGGAATTCACTATGGCTTAGTATCCATTGGAATCAATAACCGTATGACTATTGGTTATGATACGATTGCACAGCCAGGTGCTTTGGCTTCAAATGTGGCTCAGGGTGGAGCAGCTCTTGCTATTGCTTTAAAAACTAAGGATACCAATAAAAAAGCTCTAGCTTCATCTGCTGGGATTACTGCGATTTGTGGGATTACGGAACCGGCTCTTTATGGGGTAACTTTGCAAAATAAAGCAGCCCTTATAGGATCTATTGTTGCAGGGGGAGTAGGTAGCTTCTTCCTTGGTATTTTAGGTGCGAGAAATTTTGCGGGTGGTTCCCCGGGTATCTTGACGATTGCAGCGTATATCGGTGAAGATACACTTAAATATTTTTACACAGCTATTGCAGGTCTTGTAATTTCTGTTGTGGTCTCTTTCATTGTGACCTTCATTCTTTGTAAGGAAGATTAATGATTGTGGCAGGCCGAGAGGTCTGTTTCTTTCTTACGTTGAAAAATCCTCCACCATTTCCCAAAAGCTATATAAATTATGATAGAATAGAGTGATTATATCTGTAATAACGGAAAAGGAGGGCAGGTCTATCTGAGGCCTGTATCATCATTATGAAACTTCAAAAACCTAAGGGAACGCAGGATATTTTACCTGCGGATAGTGCCAAATGGCAGTACGTAGAAAATGTTGCACGTGAAACATTTAAGAAATACAATTATGGTGAAATTCGTACACCTATGTTTGAACATTACGAGGTCATTTCACGTTCAGTAGGTGATACAACTGACATCGTTACTAAGGAAATGTATGATTTTCATGATAAGGGAGACCGTCATATTACACTTCGTCCAGAAGGAACAGCACCGGTTGTACGCTCTTATGTAGAAAACAAACTCTTTGCGCCAGAGGTCCAAAAACCTGTTAAAGTTTATTATATTGGATCAATGTTCCGTTATGAACGTCCTCAAGCAGGACGCTTGCGCGAGTTCCACCAACTAGGTGTAGAGTGCTTTGGATCAAAAAATCCTGCAACAGATGTTGAAACCATTGCTATGGCCTACCAACTCTTTAATACGCTTGGCATTAAGGATGTTACCCTTCATTTGAATAGCCTTGGAAATACTGAGAGTCGTCTGGCTTATCGTCAGGCCTTGATTGACTACTTGACACCGATTCGTGAAAGTTTGTCAAAAGATAGTCAACGCCGTTTGGATGAAAATCCTTTGCGAGTACTCGATTCAAAAGAAAAAGAAGATAAGGTTGCAGTTGAAAATGCTCCTTCTATCCTTGATTATTTAGATGAAGAAAGTCAAGCGCACTTTGACGAAGTACGTACCATGCTCGATAGTCTTAACATTCCTTACGTGATTGATACTAATATGGTACGTGGTCTTGATTACTATAATCACACGATTTTTGAATTTATTACCACTATTGATAAGTCTGAATTGACAATTTGTGCAGGCGGTCGTTACGATAGTTTGGTTGAATACTTCGGTGGTCCAGAAACAGCTGGTTTTGGTTTTGGACTTGGTTTAGAACGCTTGCTTTTGGTTCTTGATAAACAAGGTATTGAGCTTCCGGTAGAAGAAAGTCTGGATGTTTACATTGCAGTACTTGGTTCAGGTGCTAATGGCAAAGCTCTTGAGTTAGTTCAAGCTATCCGCTATCAAGGATTTAAGGCTGAACGTGATTACCTTGGACGTAAGATTAAGGCGCAATTTAAGTCAGCAGATACCTTCAAGGCCAAGACGGTTATCACATTAGGTGAGAGTGAAGTGGAGTCAGGTCAGGTCAATGTCAAAAATAACGCTACTCGTGAGGAAGTTACTGTAAGTTTCGAAGAGCTAACTAACAATTTTGCAGCAGTCCTCAAACAGTTAGAAAAGTAGGGGGCATATGGTTAGTATAGTTGATATGCTCAAACGGAGTGAAAAGTTCAGTTTGGCTTTTGATCGTAGTATGCCCATTCGTTTCCAACAACAGTTTTGGCAGCTGATCGCCTTTCTTGATAAACATGACATTACTTGGTTCAATGATGAGCCTGCAGGTGATCATGCGATGTGCCAGCAATTACTTGGTCAAGTTTGGCGTCAAGATTGTCAAGATGTGGTCTTGAGTTTTGAAACACAGGAACGTTATTTGGGATGGCAGGTAGACGAGGAAACTGATGAACTTAGTGTTATCATTGAGGATGTTTACGGATTCCGTTGGAATAGTTTACTTGACTTAGAAACAGCCGATTATCGTTTTGAAGATTTTGAAGAGTTTGCTGAGGATTACGTGGATACTAGTGATTTGTTGAAACAATTTGGCAAATAGTTTTATAAAAAAGAAAGTCTATTAAAATTCTAACCTGAAATGGGTGGGGTTTTGATGGGCTTTTTGCTATAATAGTTAAGACTAAAAAATTAACGAAAGAAGTGTATTTATGGAACGTTCTATGTATGCCGGACGTGTTCGTAGTGAACACATCGGAACTACTATTACTTTGAAAGGTTGGGTATCTCGCCGTCGTAACCTCGGAGGTTTGATTTTCATCGATCTTCGTGACCGTGAAGGTTTGATGCAGTTGGTTGTTAACCCTGAAAATGCGGATGCTAATGTTGTTGAAACAGCTGAAAGCTTGCGTAGCGAATTTGTTATTGAAGTAACAGGAACTGTTGAAGCGCGTGAACAAGCTAATGATAACTTGCCTACAGGTGCTGTCGAACTTAAAGTTGAAGACCTTAAAGTCCTTAATACTGCCAAAACAACACCATTTGAAATCAAAGATGGTGTTGAGGCTAGTGATGATACACGTATGCGTTACCGCTACTTGGATCTTCGTCGTCCAGAGATGTTGGAAAACTTTAAGCTCCGTGCAAAGGTAACTCACGCCATCCGTAATTATCTTGATGATTTAGAATTTATCGATGTTGAAACACCAATGTTGACAAAATCTACACCAGAAGGTGCTCGTGATTACTTGGTTCCAAGCCGTGTTAGCCAAGGTCACTTTTATGCTCTTCCGCAAAGTCCTCAAATCACTAAACAATTATTGATGAATGCTGGTTTTGACCGTTATTATCAAATTGTTAAGTGTTTCCGTGATGAAGATTTGCGTGGAGACCGTCAACCTGAATTTACACAAGTTGACTTGGAAACGTCATTCCTTAATGAGCAAGAAATCCAAGATATTACAGAGGGATTGATTGCTAAGGTTATGAAAGAAACTAAAGGAATTGAAGTTACACTACCATTCCCACGCATGTCTTATGATGATGCCATGAATAACTATGGTTCTGACAAGCCAGATACACGCTTTGACATGCTTTTACAAGACTTGACAGAGGTTGTCAAGGGTGTAGACTTCAAAGTGTTTGCTGAGGCACCAGCTGTTAAGGCAATTGTTGTCAAAGGAAATGCAGACAAATACTCACGTAAAAGTATTGACAAGTTGACAGAGTTTGCCAAACAATTTGGTGCTAAAGGTCTTGCTTGGGTTAAGATGACTGACGGAGCTCTAGCAGGTCCAGTTGCTAAATTCTTGACAAGTATTGAAGGCAAGTTGACAGATGCTTTACACCTTGAAGAGAATGATCTAGTTCTTTTTGTAGCAGATACACTTGAAATCGCTAATAACACACTTGGTGCTTTGCGTAATCAAATTGCTAAAGAACTTGACATGATTGACAATACTAAGTTCAACTTCCTGTGGGTTGTTGATTGGCCAATGTTTGAGTGGTCTGAAGAAGAAGGACGCTATATGTCTGCTCACCACCCATTTACTTTGCCAACAGAAGATTCTGCAGCAGAGCTTGAAGGAGATCTTTCCAAGGTACGTGCTGTAGCTTATGATATTGTCTTGAATGGTTATGAGCTTGGTGGAGGTAGTCTACGTATCAATCATAAAGACCTACAGGAACGTATGTTGAAAGCCCTTGGTTTCTCTGAAGAATCAGCCTATGAGCAATTTGGATTCCTTCTTGAAGCTATGGACTATGGTTTCCCACCACATGGTGGTTTGGCTATCGGTCTTGACCGTTTTGTTATGCTTCTTGCAGGTAAAGATAATATCCGTGAAGTGATTGCCTTCCCTAAAAATAATAAGGCATCAGATCCTATGACTCAGGCTCCAAGTCTTGTGGCTGATAAACAGTTGGAAGAACTTGCCCTTCATGTAGATTTAGAAAATGAATAAAGCACCTCTTCATAAACATGTTAAATTTGTAGCGAAAAAGTCTGCGAAGAAAATGGGCGTTTTGCAGGCTGCACGTAGTATTTCCCGTGAAAAATATACTGAAAAAGTTTCAGCTTCTTTACTTTACGGGCTCTTATCGTCAATCGCCGTTAATTTCTTTTTTCAACCTGGACATGTTTACTCCAGTGGAGCAACAGGTTTGGCACAGGTTTTATCGGCATTGAGTGTTAGAACTTTAGGCTTTGAGATACCAGTATCATTGACTTTCTATGCAATTAATATCCCTCTCTTGATTCTGGCTTGGTATAAGATTGGCCATAAATTTACAATCTTTACTTTCATTACAGTAACGATGAGCTCCCTTTTTATTCAGGTGATGCCACATGTAACCTTGACAGAGGATCCTTTGATCAATGCTATCTTTGGTGGTTTGGTCATGGGAACGGGAATTGGTTTCGGTTTAAAATCACGTATCTCTAGTGGAGGGACGGATATCGTTAGCCTCACTATTCGTAAGAAAACAGGCCGTGATGTTGGGAATATCTCCTTGATTGTCAATGGGATTATCATGGTTTTTGCGGGCATTCTTTTTGGTTGGAAATATGCTCTTTATTCAATGGTGACTATTTTTGTTTCTAGTCGAGTTACAGATGCGATTTTCACGAAACAAAAGAAAATGCAGGCTATGATTGTCACAAGTAATCCCGACCCAGTTGTAAGGATGATTCAGAAAAAACTCCACCGTGGAGTAACGATGATTAATGATGCGGAAGGGACTTATAATCACGAAAAGAAAGCAGTATTACTGGCGATTATTACGCGTGAAGAGTATACTGACTTCAAGCATTATATGAGAAAAGCAGATCCTAAAGCTTTTGTCTCCATCGCAGAAAATGTACATATTTTAGGTCGTTTTGTTGATTTAGATGACTAACAAAAAAAGGAAGTTGACGAACGTTAGCTTCTTTTTTGTTGGAGAGAATTCTTGACGAAATGCCTGCTTGACTTTACAATATCAGTATGATTAGATTTTTAATTCCAACCGCAAAAGAAATGAAGGCCAGTAAGGAAGTTTCGTCTCAAAAATTATCCGAAAAGAGTGCGGCTATCCTAACTGAAATGGCAAAATTGTCCACAGATGAATTATCCACAGCTTATAAAATAAAGCCTGAGCAGGCTGAGAAAGAAAAGCAGCGCTGGGCTGCGATTTTGTCGGGAGAAGCGAAGAATTATCCGGCTGTCGAGCTTTTTAATGGTCTGATGTATCGTCACATCAAACGTAGTGACTTATCCACATGTGAAAAAGATTTCTTAGGTCAACAAGTGTTTATCACATCTTCTTTTTATGGAATCATTCCCGCTTTTTACCCGATTCAAGAACATCGTCATGACTTTCATACGAAGATAAAGGTTGATGGTCAGTCCTTAAAAAACTATTGGCGTGCCGAATATGACCAATTTTTAGAGGAGAGTCAAGTTCCAGTTGTTTCTTTGCTTTCGAGTGAATTCGAGGATGTTTTTAGTCCAACTCTTCGTAAGCAGTTATTCACGGTTAGTTTTATGGAAGACCGCAATGGGGTTCTTAAGACTCACTCTACGATTTCCAAAAAGGCAAGAGGGGCTTTTTTGACAGCTGTTATGGAGGAGAATTGTCAAACGATTAATGATTTACGAAAATTGTCTTTTGATGAGTTTAATTATCGTGAGGATTTATCCTCTAATAATGAGCTAGTTTTTGTTAAAATTGCATAAAAAAGTCTGAGTTATAAGCTCAGACTTTTTTTATAGCATATCTTTACGATCGACTTGTTCATAGTTCGTTTGACCGTCATTTAGCTTGTCCCAAATAACGACTTCTCCTTGATTAAGAGATTTTTTGACATCAATAATACGTTGATTAGATGATCCTCGAAACTGGAGCATAAGGTTCTTTTTAGTGATGTCAAAGCGGCCGTCAACGAGAATGTCAACGAGTTGAAGAAGTTCTAGTTTATCAGGAGTTTCAAGCATCAACTCCTCCCAAGTATAACCAGTCCAAGACCAGATATCTTTTTCCGGGAGTTCCTCACGAATGCGTTTGACTAGGGGAATGAGAATTCCTGTGTTTAGGAAGGGTTCACCACCAAGTAGCGTGAGACCTTGTACGTAAGGTTGAGCTAGATCCCTCATGATTTGTTCTTCAAGTTCTTTAGTATAGGGAATTCCTGCCTTAAAGGACCAGGTGGCAGCGTTATAGCATCCCTCGCAATGAAACATGCAACCAGAGACGTAAAGGGAGTTACGCACGCCTTCACCATCAACGAAATTAAAAGCTTTGTAGTCAATAATACGTCCTTGGCTAAGTTCTTCAGACTTCCATTCCTGTGGTTTTGGTGTATTCCATGTCATGATTCTACTCCAAATCTATCCAATAGCGCTCAGTTTCATGGCGAATGTCCTCCAACTGGCCACCGTTGGCTAATATAACAGCTCGACTAGCAGGATTCTTGATACTACAAGTGACCAGAGCACGATGAATATTCTTGTCTTTAGCTACTTGTAAGCCTTGACGGAGTGATTCTTTCGCATAACCCTTTCCTCGTTTGGATGGACGGCTAGAGTAGCCAATATGGCCCCCTTTTTCTAGTAAGTAGTCATTTAATCGGAGACGAAGGTTGAGGAAACCAAGAGCATGATCCGCTTCGTCAAAACTAACCAGCTGGATAGCAGGAACCCAGTTTTCAGGAATATTGAGTCCCGCTTCCGCTTGAATATTTTCTTCCAGCCACTCTTCATAAACAAAATTGTCGGGGTTCCAAAATCCACCATCATGAGCAGATTGCTCCCTTTCAAATTCAGCCATCATCTCTAAGATAGCTTCTTTATCTATTTGACTCGGTCGGCGTAAAATCATATTATTTCTTCTTTCCAGCTTTTTTCAAAAGGGCTTGGACACGTGCTTTTTTATCGTTTTTGACGGTTGCATTTTTTTCATGGTAACGTTCCACTTGTTGCATACCTTTATAATCTAATTGATACTTTCCCATTATATTCCTTTCTAAAAATGAAATAAGCAAAGCAGTTGGAAGGTATCATCCAGCTGCTTCTAGTTCATTATAATGTATTCTAGGTCTTATTAAAGGTGTTTACCTTCATATTTTATGGTTGAACCGTTCATGTGTTTGACTCGAGCAGAGATTTCTTTGTGGCGTCCTTTAACCATTGGGCGTGCCTGTGGATTTCCTAGATAGCCGCAAGTACGTTTGACAACATCAACTGTTTTAGGATCTGTGTTGCCACAGTTAGGGCACATGAATCCACGTTCTGTTGGGGTGAAGTCTCCTTCAAAATCACACTTGTAGCATTTATCAATTGGAGTATTCGTTCCGAGGTAACCGACACGGTCATAAGCAAAGTCCCAGACAGCTTCGAGTGCCTTTGGATTTTGCTGGAGGACTGGATATTCGCAGTAATGGATGAATCCACCAGTTGCGCCAGCTTCTGGGTAAGCTTTTTCGAATTCTAATTTTTCAAATGGTGTTGGATTTTTACGAACATCGTAGTGGAAAGAGTTGGTGTAATATTCTTTATCTGTGATATCAGTCACGACACCGAACTTTTCAGTATCCAAACGACAGAAACGATCCGTTAAACTCTCTGATGGTGTTGAATAAACAGAGAAATGATAATCATATTCGTCAGACCAACTTTCACAAGCATTTTTCATAGATTTAACGATATCTAACGTGAACGCTTTGGCTTCTGGATTAGTCTCCCAGTCACTACCATAAAAAACAGATGCTACTTCGTAAAGCCCAATATAACCAAGTGATACGGTTGCACGACGATGTTTGAAGAGTTGATCTACATTGTCGAATTTACCCAGACGTTGGCCAAAGGCCCCGTACTGATAAAGAATAGGTGCATTAGCAGGTGTAGCTTCTTTGACACGTTCAACTCGGTAGATGAGTGCATCTTTGGCAATTCCCATTCTTTCTTCAAAAATTTCCCAAAATTTATCTTGGTCTCCCTTAGATTCTAGGGCAATTCGAGGAAGATTAAGGGTTACAACACCCAGATTCATTCGTCCAGAATTAACTTCAATACCATTTTCATCCTTCCACCCTTGTAGGAAGGAACGACATCCCATAGGAGCTTTAAAGGAACCTGTCAATTCAACGATTTTGTCATATGACAAGACATCTGGATACATACGCTTTGTTGCACATTCAAGAGCTAGTTGCTTAATATCGTAGTTAGGTGAGCTAGGCTCTAAGTTGAGTCCACGTTTTAAGGTAAAAATGAGTTTAGGGAAAATGGCAGTACGGTGTTCGGAGCCAAGTCCTAAAATACGAACTTGTAGGATAGCCTTTTGGATTTCACGCTCAAACCAGTTTGTCCCTAAACCGAAACCGAGAGAGGTAAAGGGAGTTTGTCCATTCGAAGTGAAAAGCGTATTAATCTCGTATTCAAGAGATTGCATAGCATCGTAGATATCTTTACGCGTTTTGGCGCGTGCATAGTCTTCACGTTTTTCTTCAGCTACCCACTCTTTAGCATCAGCTAAGTGTTTTTTGTAGTTAAGTTCTGCGTAAGGAGCTAAAAACTCATCGATACGGTCTGCAGTACAGCCACCATATTGACTAGAGGCAACATTTGCGATGATTTGTGAAATTTGTGCTGTTGCAGTTTGAATGGATTTAGGACTCTCAACTTCAGCGTTACCAATTTTAAAACCATTTGCCAACATGCCTTTGAAGTCAATCAAACAACAGTTGGTCATAGGTGTGTAAGGGCTGTAGTCTAAATCGTGGAAATGGATATCTCCCTTTTGATGAGCATTTGCTACGTGTGGAGGAAGCATCTTAAGTCCTACAGATTTTCCGACAATTCCTGCGGTTAAATCACGTTGCGTATTGTAAAGATCGCTATCTTTATTAGCATTTTCATGAACAACAGCCTGGTCTTTATTAACAAGTTTACTAATGGTGAAATTGATGTCAGTAGCCTGAGAACGCTCAAAATCACGTTTGGTACGATAGTTGATATATTCTTGAGCGATAGCATATTCGTTAGCTTCGAGTAACTCGTGCTCTACTATGCTTTGGATTTCATATATTTTGATATTTTGAGTGAAGCGGTCATTGATTTCAGCAACAATACGGTTGGCAATTCCCTCCAACTTTGCTTCAATCAAGGGTGTGATAGGTGTAATAGCCTCACTTGCTTTTAGGATAGCCTCATATATTTTACTTGAATCAAAGACAACCATACGACCATCACGTTTGATGACTTTGATATCAGGGTTGATTGTAACCTTTTCTTTTTCTAATGTAATCATCTAAAAATCACCTCGTTACTAATTATAGCACTAGGCAAAAAAAAATCAATATATTGTGGTATATTTTTATCTTAACCACTATATATTGATTTTTCGACCTATTTTAGGACGTAAACAGTGTATCGTTCAACGCCTTTTACAGGGGCTTTTTTATAGTTTTTTGAAAGTGTAGATTTAACATCAGAAGGTAGTTGTGTATCTTGTTGGACAACGATATATTGTGCTGAATCTTGGATAATAGTATCTGATAGAGCTTTCTGATAACTAGATTTAGCTGTGTTAAGTTCTGGAAGAACAAATTGTGAGGCTGCTTTACGACTGCTTTCCAAATAAATTTTTGCTGATGAATCGTAAACGTAGATAGTTTCATCTTTTTTGGTATTTTTAGCGAGGTAATTTGCAACAGTACTACGTTCAGTATTATTTCCTAAATTAAATAGGAACATAATGATTGGCATCGCGAAAGCAAATGCAAAGACTGCAATAGGTAAGAAGTAATTACGACTAAGGAAGATACCAAAAACTTTAAGTGTGTGAATCTGGTTACCATTACGACGTCGGTGAGAAGTTCGCTCTGCTCTCTTTTTAATAGCATCATCTAAAGAAAGTGCTGTCAAGACTAGACTATAAGGTACGATGTTGAGAATACTGTAAAGTCCAAAACTTTGAGAGAACAAGCTGTAAACCACTGTAAAGATAAAACTAAGGAGTAGTACCCACTTAATGCTCTTATCTTTAGCATCGCCAAGAAGGTGGTTGCTTGTAGTCAGTGCACCAATAAGTAATCCAGAGCCTATAACAGCAAAACTTTGGTAAGCTAACGTAAGTAGAAAGTCATTTTTTTCTACAGCAAGTTGTGTAAAGTTGTAAACCAAAACTTGGTTAATATAGTCCGATGTAATTTGTAAATTTAGGATAAAGTAAAGACATAGATACAATACTAGAATGTTACCAAAAATAATACAAAGAACTTGATAAAAACCACGAGCAAAGTGCTTGTTGACAAGGTTGTAAACGAAGATTGTCACAAGTGACAATATCCAGAAAATAAGAGTTCGAGCTTCAAAGAGAGCCCCCGCAGTGCCAGCGAAGCCGTAAAGAATAAAGGCTTCATCACGACTGTGACCCGCAAAGTAACGAGTTAAGAAGAAGATAGCACCTAGGACAAAAGGCATAGCAAATTGGATAGGGTAGAGCCCACCAAAACCAAGTGTTCCATTAGTGACATAGAAAATAATACTAATTAGAGTGGCAATTTCCTTCTTGTTTGTCATGTGCATGACAGTCTTGTAAAGGTAACTTCCAGAAAGATAGTAGGTAAGGAATTGTATAGGAATTAGCCAAAGAGTAGATCCTAAACGGAAAGCCAGAGAAACCAGTAAGTAATAAAAGAATCCACCTGTCGCAAAAAAGTCAGAGTAAGGTAAGCTACCATTGGCAAACATTTTTGCAATGTAAAGGTTTTGAGACTGTATATTATTGGCAAAGTCTGTAAAGCAGGGAACTGATATACTAAAAATACTCAAAATCAAACTGAGAATCAGGATATGACCTTTATGCTTCCATGGAAGTGAAATCTTAGTTTTTTTCTCTATTTGAGACGAATTTGATTCTTCTGTATGTCCCTGAATTGTCACTTCAATCTTTTCGGATTGATTATCTTGTGTATGAGAGCGATGGTGGCTTCGATGATAACCTTGGTAGCCACTTGAATCTAAAGTATTGTCTTCGTTGTATGGACTCACAATTAAACTCCTTTGTTGACATTTGGAAAGTTATAAATAAAAGGGTCTTATCCCCTAATTGTCTTATTTAAAGTATATCAGATAATACCATTTAGTCAATTTTCCTCTAATTTCTTACATTTAAGAAAAAAATATCTAAAAAAGAGACTGAGATACAATATCTCAATCTCTTTTTAAAAAGTCATTTCTTTGCCTATGGCATTAATTATTTTTTAGTTTTCATCGATGAAGCTATTGAAAACTTCTTCAATCATATCCCATTCAGCATCTGAATCTTCAGGAATTGGTTGAAGGTCGCCTTCAGTACCGTCTTCATTTTCAGTGAATGAGTATGCTTGGATTTCAATTTCTCCATTAGCATCTTCTTCAGCACCAGCTGGTACCAAAAGAACATAGTTTTTACCAAATTCTTCGCGTCCATCAATAGTCAACAAGATTTCAAAAAGTGTTTCATTTCCTTGTTCGTCTACTAAAGTGATGACTTCATGATCATGGTTGTGGTCGTGATTGTGTGACATATTGTTCTCCTTTTTGTAGAGAGCACTGAATAGTGAGGAAATCTAGTATATTGCTTGGCAGTTTACTAGATTGTCACTTGACTATTAGGTCTCTATTACACTTTCTTAAAACATTCGATCGAGGTAGTTTTGTAGAATAAGTTGGGCAGCTAATTTATCAATAACTTTTTTACGTTTACCACGGCTGATATCTGCTTGTTCAACCAACATACGCTCGGCTTGAACAGTTGTCAAGCGTTCGTCTTGGTAATCTACAGGAATTCCAAAGATTTCCTTGATTTTGTCACCATAGGCTTTGCTTGCCTCAACACGTGGTCCTTCAGTATTATTCATATTTTTAGGAAGACCAACAACAAATTTTTCTACCTTATATTCTTTAACGAGCTCGCCTAGTCGGTCGAAACCAAACTCTTCAGCCTCCTCGTCAATTTTGATAATTTCAACGCCTTGGGCTGTAAAACCGAGGGGATCACTAATCGCAACTCCTACTGTTTTTGAGCCAACATCAAGTCCCATTACTCGCATTAGAGGTCAATTCCATTTCCTTTAAGATAATAGCGAACGAGTTCTTCAACGATTTCATCACGTTCGTATTTACGAATCTGGTTACGGGCGTCATTATAACGCGGAACATAAGCAGGGTCACCGCTCAGAACATAACCGACGATTTGGTTGATAGGATTGTAACCTTTCTCAGCCAACGAACGGTAAACATTTGTCAAAGTATTACTGATTTCATCTTTGCTACCGTCGTCTAGGTTGAAACGAACAGTTTCATCTGTAAATCCCATACTGACACCTTCTTTCTATAAGAATTATCTGTTAGTTCTTTATTATAACATAAGTATAGCCAAAAGGGAAAGACGATGAACAAAAAAAGAGATGACTAAAGTCATCTCTCTTAATATCCAATAAGATTAAACGCGTTCAACTTTACCAGATTTAAGCGCACGAGCTGAAGCCCAAACTTTTTTAGGTTTACCATCAACAAGGATAGTAACTTTTTGAAGGTTAGGTTTAACGGCACGTTTAGTTTTGTTCATAGCGTGTGAACGGTTGTTTCCAGAAACAGTTTTACGTCCTGTAAAGTAACATACTTTAGCCATTTCGTGTTTTCCTCCTAGGTAGAATTTATTACGGATGTGCTAGCACCACATACCAAAACATTCTATCATAAGAATTTAGGTTTGACAAGAACTATTTATAATTTCTTTTTATAACAAAATAGTATATGCTTATTATAATAAGAAAAAAATCAGTTAAAAAAGGAGAGAAGATGCCAGATAATCTTGCTCTACGCATGCGTCCACGTACAATTTCAGAGGTGATTGGTCAGAAGCATTTGGTTGGTGAAGGTAAAATTATTCGCCGTATGGTAGAAGCGAATATGCTGTCGTCAATGATTCTCTACGGACCACCAGGAATCGGGAAGACCTCAATAGCTAGTGCTATTGCAGGAACAACAAAATTTGCTTTTAGAACCTTTAATGCTACTGTTGATAGCAAGAAACGCCTGCAGGAAATTGCGGAAGAGGCTAAATTTTCAGGTGGCTTAGTGCTGCTTCTAGATGAGATTCATCGTTTGGATAAAGCTAAACAAGACTTTTTATTGCCACTCTTAGAGAATGGCAATATTATCATGATTGGGGCTACAACGGAGAATCCGTTTTTTTCTGTCACACCAGCCATCCGTAGTCGTGTACAAATATTTGAGTTGGAACCACTCTCTAATGAGGATATTAAGGAAGCTATCCTAGGGGTTCTAGAGGATAAGGAGCGTGGCTTTGACTTTGATGTTAAGTTAGATGAGGATGCTCTAGATTTTATTGCTACGGCTACTAATGGTGATTTACGTTCGGCTTATAATTCCTTAGATTTAGCTGTCATGTCGACGCTAGCTTCAGAAGATGGGCTTCGCCATATTACTTTAGATACAGTGGAAAATAGTTTACAACGTAGCTATATCACCATGGATAAAGACGGTGATGGACACTATGATGTACTTTCTGCTTTGCAAAAATCTATTCGAGGCTCTGATGTTAATGCCAGTCTTCACTATGCAGCACGTTTGGTTGAAGCAGGAGATCTCCCTAGTCTAGCACGACGCTTGACTGTGATTGCGTACGAGGATATTGGTTTAGCTAATCCTGATGCGCAAGTTCACACGGTTACAGCTTTGGAAGCTGCACAGAAAGTAGGTTTCCCAGAGGCGCGAATTTTGATTGCCAATGTAGTTGTTGACTTAGCTTTATCTCCTAAGTCGAATTCGGCTTATATGGCTATGGATGCTGCCTTGGCAGACCTTAGAAAATCAGGAAATTTACCGATTCCTCGTCATTTGAGAGATGGACACTATGCTGGAAGCAAGGAACTGGGCAATGCACAAGATTACAAGTATCCCCATGCTTATCCTGAAAAGTGGGTCAAACAACAATATCTTCCGGATAAATTAAGAGGTGTGAATTATTTCCAACCCAATGAAACCGGGAAATATGAAAGAGCTCTTGGAGCTAATAAAGAACGGATCGATAAGTTATCTAGGTAATACGAGAGGAATCAACGAAAACGATTGCAAAAAAATTGATTTTTCCTCTTGCAATAATTTTCAAAAGTGGTATTATAAAAACATAGAAATTGCTGTGGTATACGAATCCACATATAAGTGTTGACCGACTAATTTTTGTATTATCGGGAGACAGAGGTCTATTAACAGTGTGCAGGCTGGCTCACCCAGAAGCAACTGAAGTTAGTAGCGAGTCGCCCACCTGCTTTTTTACGTCGCGGGTTCAATACAAACCGTGGATCATCGGTACCAATACAGCATCCAGCCTCCTTAGCTCAGTTGGTAGAGCAGTGGACTCTTAATCCATGGGTCACAGGTTCGAGCCCTGTAGGGGGCATAGAAATACAGAAGAAAAAGCCTTGATTTAAAAGGCTTTTTTGCTTGTCTATAACTGATTTGCCCCATCATTTGCCCCATATTTTTTTATGAGCAATCTTTCCAGACATCTTTGATTTGATTAAATTCCTCAAAAATTTTCTCCTCTAAAGTGTGTCCATATACTTCTACTAACATTGAAATATCTCTATGCCCTAGAATTTTTGCAATAACCCCAAGGTCAAATCCTTTGTGCCAGAGGTAACTTCCATAGGTATGACGTGCTCCTTTTGTCGTGATAATTGGATAAATATCTAATTCATTTAAAAGAACACTCAAAGCTTTATTGACACTAGCAATATCTGGTACCATATGAATATATCCATAATGCTGAAAAATCATTTTATACCTGTTCTTGACACCTAGCTCTTTATTAGCCTTCTCTTGTTCAATTTTTAGGACTTGTAATATCTTAATACATTCTTCGTCTATCGGTACCATACGAATAGACGTTTTGTTTTTTGGAGGGACAAATTTATGAGAAAGGGTATTAAACCTTCTATATGTTTTTAACAGTCCTCTGTCAAAGTCAACTTCATTCCAAGTTAACGCTATTAACTCTCCAAACCTCATCCCTGTTTTTAATAGAAAATAGACGATATAAGGAACAATTGATCGTTGGTAATCAAATTTTCTCTTTACTGCTAAAAGTAAATCCAGATAGTCCTTTTCTGTATGCAAATATTTCTCTTCGGTCATCTGTTGTTCTTTGGATGAAAATAACTCGACATGTTGTGTAAAATCATCTATTAGAACTTTGTCGGCAATTGCCATTTGGATGCTCTGATGGATTCCAGTATTCAATCTACCAAGAAAATTTCTACCAACTGTTTGCCCATACTTATTCATTATTCTTTGGTATTCACTCGCACGAATTTGAGTGACTTTTTTATTTCCAAATAATCTTTCAATTGTGTTTTTACGGAGAAGATATTTTTTCTTTGTCTCTTCCGACCTGCTACTCGGTAGAATTTTTAGTTCAAGCCATTCTTGATATAGATCTACAAGAGAAATATCTCTAGAAATTCTTTTCCCTAAACGAAGTTCTTGCAGAATCGGTTCAGCTTCTGACTCTGCAAGCTTTTTTGTTTTAAAACCGCTATTATGAGCAACAGTCTTTCCTTCGTTACGAATTTCATAGGTCCATAAGTTGCTATCTCCTCGCTTTCGATAACGAACACTTGCCATATTACGCCACCTCTGTTCCTAGAATCTCATTTACAACACTTTTTGGAACAACCATCAAACGTTTGCGATTATAAAATGTATAGCCTCGTGATACAAGTAATTCTCTTGCCTGATGAATGATATCATTCGCTGTATGAGGGCGATAGCCCATTTCAATTAATTCTTTGTTACTAATTAAATTATTGTCCATAGTTATCCTCCTTATTTATTTTCTAAATTCAGAAACTCACCTACAAGTAGTTGTAATTCTGTATTTAATTTAGGGAGATTCTGTATTAATACTTCTTTTAATTCTTCCGCAAATTGGTTCGTTTCTTCTCTCAATAGTTTGCGGACTCTTGTTTTTTTCTTTTTGATGCTGTCTGATTTTAAATTTGGAAAAGCCAATGATAACAGTTCAGGATTGTTGAGAAAGATAATTGTAAATGCTCTTTGCTCTACTCGAATATGTTCTAGCTTATAAAATCCGAAATTATCAAGTCGATTCATAATATCTTGGACCATCTCCTCACCAATCGCTTTGGTTCTGAGTTGGAACTCCAGTCTCCACCAAAACGGATTTACAGCCAAATCTAGCTTCTCTTCGCGCTTGTGAGCAATGATTTCTTTATTCTTATCATATAACCTAACTTGTACATTACTACCGTTAGAACCCCAATATTTCGTCTCTAATTCGCCCCCTCGACCATAGAAGACCTTATGGGTAACACCACCTTTAATATGTTGCAAATTAACGATATCAGGCCTGTTGAAAATGTCAAATGCTAAATCAAAACGAGACAAACGTACCATCAATGAATTCAATCTGGCAAAATACATTAATTGCCTCCATACTTTCATTCCATCAAATTCTTTTAAAGTATTAGGATTGAAATCAATTCGAATTAATTGTTCACCTCCATAAGTGGATAATTGAAAAAATATAATATTGATCGAATCATACTCATTAAAAACTTTAGCTAAAGTAAAGACATCATCTCGAACATTATCATATATTTCAAATGAGTCAACTTTTGTACTTATTGCCTGTTTCAGATTTTTGAAAATTCGTCTTAGGGAACCAGTGTCTGTATCCCAGATAACCGTTAATCTATCAATACTGACATCTAACCTCTGTACTAATTCTCCTATTTCACATCGTTCTTGAATGCTTCTTAAATCTTGTATAGAAACCAACAAAATTGTCCCCCCTTCTTTTAGATTTTTTAGGTCTCAGAAACACTGTCAAATCAACGTTTGCTCGTTCCGTCGTTCTTTGGACGTTGTCCTAAGTGTCCCTTTTTGCTGGCTGTTAGAATAGCCAGCTTTTGCTTGGCTAGAAATTGTCTGGACGGCAGTCTTCGGGACTTCGCCTGACTTCCCGTCAGGCTCGTCCTTTGCCCTTGTCCACACAATTTCTAGCACCAAGGCTTCGAATAGTCATAAGTCATAGTCTCGTCTTCAACTTCCTCCTCACTCACTATTCCTAAACTTATGAACTATTTTGTATCATTTATAACTTATTTACAAGTTATAAATATATTTTATAAAAATTATTTTGGGTAGTCAACTAAAAACTTGATTTGTAAGTTTATAGGTGATAGAATAAGTTAAAAATAAAACACAGGAGTTTATCATGACCTTTATTATTCAAAATTTTGGACCCAATTTGGCACGACTACGCATAGAAAAAGGAGTAAGTCAAACTCAACTTGCAGAAGATTTAGGAATCGGTAAACAGTCCGTCTCTGACTACGAAAAACAAAAAAGCTATCCTACCTTTGCAAATTTAGATAAGATAGCAGAATATTTTGATGCAACTCCAACCCAACTATTTGGAACTAGTAAAGAGATTGAATTAGAAAAGAGTGTTCTTGAATCGAATGAATACTCTGATAAAGTAAGTGAAATTTTAAAAGCTGTCAAATACATCGAACATTTCCTACATACTGATGGACAGCACTTAGAGGATTTACTTTATCTAACAAAAGGCAACCAACTATACACAGAAGATGGAGATGAGTTGTATATTGATCCAACTTCTCAGAAAAGAACATTTCATACTCAATATGAACCTGGTTTTATTGTAGCAAGAGAAAAATCTCCACTAGAACTCTTGATTGAAAATAAGGAATTGTTTGATAAATAGAAAAAAGCGAGGATATGTACTGATCCCAAAAGTTAGATTTTCTCTGTCTAACTTTTGGGGTGCAGTACATTTTCAACTCTCTTATTTATTTTCTTATCTCACATAATTACTTCACATATCCAGGCTCATCAAATTCATTTTTTTTTCAATAACATATGCCACATTTGCATCCTTATTGGTCAAAGAACATATATCTATTGAACTACAAAAGCTCTCTGACCGCAAAATTCCGTTAATTTACAACCTTATTCCTACTTTCTATTTTACTTTTCTGACAGATAAGATTATAATAAGAAGTATTTATTTTCGGAGGTTTTTATGTCATTTCTATCAAAAAATTGGGCAGGACTGTTAGCCTGTCTTATCATTTCTATCATCTCTTGGGTTTTAGGAGGCTTTCTGCCTGTTGTGGGAGCACCTGTTTTCGCCATTTTTATCGGAATGATTCTCTACCCCTTTCTCACTCCCTATAAACAACTGGATGCTGGTTTGACTTATAGCTCCAAAAAATTGCTTCAGTATGCTGTTATCTTGCTTGGGTTTGGACTCAATATCTCACAAGTTTTCGCAGTTGGAAAATCTTCCCTTCCTGTCATCCTCTCGACTATTTCTATCGCTTTAATTATTGCTTTCTTTTTCCAACGATTTTTTAACATGGATACAAAGCTAGCTACCTTGATTGGGGTAGGCTCTTCTATCTGTGGCGGTTCTGCCATTGCAGCGACTGCTCCTGTTATTCACGCCAAGGAAAAAGAAGTAGCCCAAGCCATTTCTGTTATCTTTTTCTTCAATGTCTTGGCAGCTCTTATCTTTCCAACTCTAGGTTCTTGGCTCCATCTCTCCAACGAAGGTTTTGCTCTCTTTGCGGGTACTGCGGTCAACGATACTTCCTCTGTAACAGCCACAGCTAGCTCCTGGGATAGTCTGTATCATACCAATACTCTAGAATCTGCAACCATTGTCAAACTGACTCGTACCTTAGCTATTATCCCTATTACTCTCTTCCTCTCCTATTGGCAAAGCCGTCAACAAGACAACAACCAAGGAGTAAAGCTTAAAAAAATCTTCCCCGTTTTCATTCTCTACTTCATCCTAGCTTCTCTGCTAACTACCGTCCTTACTTCTTTTGGTGTTAGCAATAGCTTCTTTTCACCTCTCAAACAGCTCTCCAAATTCCTCATCATCATGGCTATGAGTGCTATTGGTCTCAAAACTAACCTCGTTGCTATGATCAAATCCAGTGGAAAATCCATTCTTCTTGGAGCCCTTTGCTGGATCGCTATCATCCTGACTAGTCTTGGCATGCAATTACTCATCGGTATTTTCTAAGAAAAAAGGGAGCCTAAAGGCTACCTCAGAACGTAGACAAACGTCATTTTTGGCGTTTGTCTTTTTGTATCTTCAAAGATATTTTGTCTTATCATCTACTATTCCATCCAAAAATCTGATTTAAAGCAAAATAAAAAGGGATATTCCCTATCCATTTCGATAATTTTTTCATTACCCATTCTTCATTATCAATCATCAAACACTCTGCCTGTGAGTTGGTACATGAGGTAAATGTGCTCCAAGGTTTTGACAATTCGCGTCACATGAAGTTATTTAAGCATCTCCTTTTCTCTCATTACCATTTTCTGTTATAATAAATTGTACTTCTAGAATAGAAAGGTCTTAAGATGGCAACTCTTATTAAGCATAAACGTGTAGAATTTTCAGAACTATTTTATGACCTAGTGTTTGTTTTTGCAATTTCAAAAGCAACTGCTTTAATTCACCCTATTCATAACGGTGTTTTGGCTTGGGACTCTTTACTTGATTTCTTCATCTCTGTCATGGTTATCATCAATTCCTGGATGATTCAAACCATTTATACCAATCGCTATGGAACAAACTCGTTATTTAACATGGTAATCATGTTTATCAACATGGGACTTATGCTCTTTATATCCAATATGATTGGATACAATTGGCAACAATGGTACTATCATACCTGTTGGGCTGTTGGCACATTAACCCTTACCTTATTTTTTCAATATTTGGTTCAGTTTTTTAGAGGATCAACCGATAGTGCTGATCGGGAAAGTATCAAAGGTTTTCTATGGTTGACAGGTCTACAAAGCTTAGGAGTCTATCTGGCAGCTCTTTTTCCTATTTACGTTGGAGTCTATATCTTTATTGCTAGTATTCTGCTAACATTTATTGTGCCAATTTTCTTGATTACTAAAGATGAGCATTTCCAAGTAAATCTTCCCCATTTAATCGAGCGCGTCTCCCTTCTTGTCATTATTACGTTTGGAGAGATGGTTATTGGGCTAGTTAACTTCTTTACAGTTGAGAATTTCTCGATATATTCGGTTCTTAATTTCGTTATCATGCTTTCTCTGTTCTTGTTTTATTTTGGTGAATTTGACCATGCTATTGACGAAGGATCCAATCAAAAGGGATTATTTATAATTTATAGTCACTATCCTATTTTCATTGGGCTTATGTTGATGACAGTTTCGATGGGTTTTCTTCTGAATCCTGAGGCTAATCTTCTCGTTGCAATCAGCTTCTTTTATATCGGAATTGGCCTCTTCCAAGCTGCTGTCCTAGCAAATGGGCCCTATAACAAAAACTATCTTCGCTATTCGAAAAGTTACTACTGTGCTCAAGCGACACTCTATCTGGCTGCCTTGATTCTCTCTTTGGTTTTCGCTTCGAATCCTACAATAGTGCTGAGTATTGCAACCATCTTCGCTCTAGCTATAGCCATTCATTTTATTTATTTTTATGTGACACAGAATAAAAAATATTCCAAATCTAACTGGGGGTTCTTTTAATGAGTTTATAACATAAAAAAGCTTTGGGAACCAAGGCTTTATATGATATCAATCACCGACCACGAAAATGTTTAGCTTACAGAACTGCTAGTGAAGCTCTAGAGGATGAGTTCGAGTAAATGTTGCACTTATTCTTGCAATTTATCATTTACTTGATGCACGAACTCGATATTTTTTTCGTTAATTTGTTTTTGCCCCACTTTTGCCCCATTTTTAAATCCTGACATTGAAAATACCTAAAAGTATTTCCCTAAAATCAGCTATATTTCAACATTTTTGTTTATTTTCAATATGAAAAGTTCTTACAAATTCATGTAGGGGGCATCTTAATATCGGGAAGAGACTTGCTTATAAGTCTCTTTTTATTTTTCTAAGAAAGAACTCACTTTAAACAGAACTTTACGTGCTTGTTTGTCCAAACGAGAGTTGTTCCAAATGATAATTCCTTCTAAGATATATGCTTTGTGTTATGATATTAGTCAGGAAACAGAATTGAAAAAGGAGACCTGTGTTGAAAATTGCAATCATTGGCTATAGCGGCTCTGGAAAGTCTACTTTGGCAAACTTTTTAGGTCAACACTACAATTGTGAGGTTCTTCATTTAGATAAAATTCATTTCACATCAAATTGGCAAGAGCGAACAGTTGATGAAATGACTGACGATATATCAACATTTATGCTACAACGTGATTGGATTATTGAAGGGAATTACTCGGCCTGTCTTTATGAAGAACGGATGAGGGAAGCTGACTGTATTGTCTATTTCAACTTTAACAGAGTTAATTGTCTCTATCGGGCATTTAGGCGCTATTTAACATATAGGGGAAAGACACGTCCTAGCATGGCAGAAGGCTGTAATGAAAAATTTGATTTTGCATTTGTGAAATGGATTTTATTAGACGGACGTTCCAAAAAATATGTCGAGCAATATCATACAGTTGTTAAAAATTATTCTGACAAGACGACTGTTTTAAAGAATCAAAGGCAGTTAAATCATTATATGAGGCAGGTTAAATAGCTAGTAGAATTATTTGGTCATAAAATAGCTGGTAGTTCTATATAAGATGTAAGGATAAAAAAGAGATTGTAAATAACGAGTTGCAATCTTAGCTATAACTGTCAGAATATTTTGTAAGAAGCGCTTTCAACGTTGAACAAATAGCCTTTTTTCTGCTATAATAAACTGTAACGCAAAACTTGTGGGTGAAATTCCCACCGTGAAGTTTTTCAAGAAAGGTGGGGACAGCCTCGTAAAGGTGGAGCTGTCCGTTATCAAAATAATATGACATCAGTAGTTGTTGTGGGTACCCAGTGGGGTGATGAAGGTAAAGGGAAAATTACAGATTTCCTAAGTCAAGATGCCGAAGTGATCGCACGTTATCAAGGTGGAGACAATGCAGGTCACACGATTGTTATCGATGGTAAGAAATTTAAATTGCACTTGATTCCATCAGGTATTTTCTTCCCAGAGAAAATCTCTGTTATCGGGAATGGTGTAGTGGTCAATCCTAAATCACTTGTCAAAGAGTTGGAATATCTTCATGCCGAAGGCGTGTCAACAGAGAGCCTTCGTATTTCTGACCGTGCGCACGTTATCTTGCCGTACCACATTAAACTTGATCAACTGCAAGAAGCTGCTAAAGGTGATAATAAGATTGGTACAACTAACAAAGGTATTGGGCCTGCCTATATGGATAAGGCTGCGCGTGTAGGTATCCGTATTGCAGACCTTTTGGACAAAGAAATTTTTGCTGATCGTTTGAAAACGAACTTAGCTGAGAAAAACCGTCTTTTCAGTAAGATGTATGAAGCTGAAGAATTATCATTCGATGAGATTTTTGAAGAATACTACGCTTACGGACAACAAATTAAGCAATATGTCACAGATACATCCGTTATCTTGAATGATGCTCTTGATGCAGGTAAACGTGTCCTCTTTGAAGGAGCTCAAGGGGTTATGCTTGATATTGACCAAGGTACTTACCCATTTGTAACGTCATCAAACCCAGTTGCGGGTGGTGTTACAATCGGTTCTGGTGTTGGTCCATCTAAAATTAATAAGGTAGTTGGTGTATGTAAGGCCTATACGAGTCGTGTTGGTGATGGTCCTTTCCCAACTGAGTTATTTGATGAAGTGGGTGAACGCATCCGTGAAGTTGGTCATGAATATGGAACAACAACTGGACGTCCACGTCGTGTAGGATGGTTTGACTCAGTGGTGATGCGCCATAGCCGTCGTGTATCAGGTATCACAAACCTCAGCTTGAACTGTATCGATGTTCTCTCAGGTCTTGACACTGTAAAAATTTGTGTAGCTTATGACCTTGATGGTGAGCGTATTGATCACTACCCAGCTAGTCTTGAGCAACTGAAACGCTGTAAACCAATCTATGAAGAATTGCCAGGTTGGGAAGAAGACATCACAGGTTGCCGTAGTTTAGATGAGCTTCCTGAAAATGCTCGTAATTATGTTCGTCGTGTTGGTGAATTGGTAGGTGTACGTATCTCTACTTTCTCTGTAGGACCAGGACGTGAACAAACAAACATCCTTGAAAGTGTTTGGTCAAATATCTAAAGCCAACAAAAAGAGAATCTAGGAAACTAGGTTCTCTTTTCTCACGCCTTAAATATATAGATTAATAGGAATATTGCAACTGTTAAAAAAGGTTACTAATTTTTCGATATGATTAGGAAAGAAACCTTTCTATTTGATTAGTTTTTCGGTATAATATGGATTGATTAAATGAAAATTAATGAGAACCTACTTTCATGATTTAAAAGTGTGTTCATAATTTTGACGAAGAAAATAAGTGAGCAGATCTTTTAATAGTTTTGGGCAAGAGGTGAATAATGAATAAGATTGTATTTGTTTGTCTGGGGAATATTTGTCGTAGCCCAATGGCAGAATTTGTGATGAAAGAGCTGGACCAAGAAAAGTCTTTGCATATCGAAAGTCGCGCGACATCTTCATGGGAGCATGGAAATCCAGTTCATCAAGGAACCCAAAAGATTTTAAGGAAATATGCTATTTCTTTTGACTCTTCCAAGGGCTCACAACAGATTAGTCAGGCCGATTTTGAGTTCTTTGATTTAGTTGTGGGAATGGATGAGTCAAATGTTGAGGATCTTCTACAGATATCTGCAGGGCGTTATGACGATAAAATCAAGCTTTTCAGACCTGGTGGAGTTCCGGACCCATGGTATACAGGTGACTTTGAAGAAACATACAAATTGGTAACTGCAGGTTGTCGAGATTGGTTACAGTGGATTAAGGATAGACAATGAATTTTAAACAACTAAAGGATTTTGATTTTAAAAATATTGATATTGACCGAAATCAATTTGAGCGTATTACAGTAGGGGTTATTATTTTATGCGCCCTGTCCTTGTTTTTGGTGACTATAAAAACGCAACATTCTATCAAGATTGATGGGACTAAGATTGCCTATAAAGGTCAGATGCAGAACCATCGTTTGAATGGTCAAGGAACTTTGACCTATGATAATGGTGATACCTATACGGGAGAATTTAAGAATGGTTCCTTTAATGGTCAAGGAACCTTCAAATCTCATGAGGGTTGGATTTATCAAGGAGAGTTCAAGTCTGGTCAAGCCGATGGTCAAGGAAAATTGACTACTGAAAATAAGGTTACCTACAAAGGAAAATTTAAACAGGGGATTTTTAAAGGATGAGAATTAACTGGTTTTCTTATATTCGTGTGACAGGACTTCTTTTGGTTCTGATCTATCATTTCTTCCCAAGTATTCTTCCTGGGGGCTTCATCGGTGTTGATGTCTTCTTTACCTTCTCAGGGTATTTGATTACAGCGCTTTTGATTGATGAGGTATCTAGGACGCATCGCATTGATTACCTTGGTTTTATGCGACGACGCTTCTACCGGATAGTACCACCACTTGTGTTGATGGTTCTTATCTGCACCCCTTTGGCACTCTTGGTTCGAAATGATTTTATTGCAGGTATTGGACGTCAAATCACCTCTGTTATCGGTTTTGTAACTAACTATTATGAGATTTTGACCGGGGGAAATTATGAGAACCAGTTTAACCAGCATATTTACCTCCATACATGGAGTCTGGCTATTGAGGTTCACTATTATATTCTTTGGGGTGCCTTGCTTTGGTTCCTAGCTAAGCGTGTTAAACATCAAAATCAATTTAGAAGCCTAGTCTTTATGGTATCTCTTGCCTGCTTTATGGTGAGTTTTCTATCAATGTTTATTAGTGCTTTCTTTGTTGATAGTTTTTCTCGCTTATATTTCTCATCAATTACGCATGCCTATCCATTCTTCCTAGGTTCTCTCTTTGCGACACTTTCAGGTGTGTATGAAACGACCGCTAGGTTCAAGAAAAATATACGCCTTTGGACTCTGAAAAAGACAGTCCTTTATATGGTAGGAAGTTTTGCCTTGCTCGTATTGTTGGGCTTAGTTCTCCATTTTGAGGAACGCATTACCTATCTATTTGGTTTTGTTTTAGCTAGTTTGTTCACGGCTGTTATGATTTACTCTGCCCGTGTCCTCCATGAGAAATTGCCTGGAAAATCAGAGCCTGCTCTTATTAGTTATTTGGCAGAGATTAGCTATAGTGTCTATCTTTTTCACTGGCCGCTATATATTATCTTTAGTCAATTGACCAATAATATTATTGCAGTCATTCTGACAACGATTCTGTCAATTGTTTTCGCAACACTTTCCTACTATATAATAGAGCCATTTATTGCAGGAAGAAAGGCCAGTCTCTTTGGAATAGATTTAGACTTGACGCCGTACCGACATATTGTGCTTTATGTTTTTAGTGGTCTTACTTTAATTACAGTGCTTATTTCTCTCTTTGCGCCAGCTGTAGGGAACTTCGAGAAAGATTTAGAAGCTAATGGTTTGTCGCAAGCTCAGACTAAGATGAAATTAACGCGTACCAATGCGGAAAACAGTCAGGCTACT
The DNA here is from genome assembly GCF_001808655.1 of Streptococcus sp. HMSC078H03. Classification (NCBI taxonomy): domain Bacteria; kingdom Bacillati; phylum Bacillota; class Bacilli; order Lactobacillales; family Streptococcaceae; genus Streptococcus; species Streptococcus sp. HMSC078H03. The sequence goes on along the minus strand of NZ_KV794072.1, from coordinate 130,191 downwards.
TCATTTGGTGTGAATAAGGGAGTGACAGTTTTAGGGGACTCCGTAGCTCTTAGATCAAAAGATCAGCTGGAATCAAGTATTGATAATGTCGCTATAGATGCAGTTGTCAGTCGTAACCTATCAACAATCAATGATTTGCTTAAAGATTACGCGGATAGTAATGCTCTTGCTAAGGATGTTGTCATTGCTGGTGGTGTTAATGAGATTGACGACTATAAAGGCGTTATTAATAAAATCATCAAGAATTTACCTAAGGGTCACCATATTATCTTTGTGACACCATATAATGGTAGTAAATCTGGTAATGAGGCCCAATCTTTGATTCAGTTACGTAAGTATGAGTTAGAGATGGCTAAGAAATACGACTTTGTGACGGTTGCTGACTGGTATCAAGTGGCTAAAGAAAATATTTCTATCTGGAATGGTACAGATGGGGTTCACTTTGGATCCGATAGCGACTCAATTAACCGTGGTGCTAAACTCTATACTAAGACAATTAAAGAAGCTATAGAGAAAGCTGATAAAGCACCAGTTAAGGGTGGTAAGAAATAATTAAAAGAGAAGGCAAGTCTTGTCTTCTTTTTTATGGACAAATTTTGACTGCATTTTTTGTTTTGTGCTAAAATAAGCCTATGACAAGAATATTAGATAATGATTTACTAGGAGATGAAGAGTATGTTGAGCGTACCCTTCGTCCTCAGTACTTTAAGGAATATATTGGTCAAGATAAGGTTAAAGACCAATTAAAGATTTTTATAGAGGCAGCTAAACTTCGTGATGAAGCACTAGATCATACTCTTTTGTTTGGTCCTCCAGGTTTGGGGAAAACAACCATGGCTTTTGTGATAGCTAATGAGATGGGCGTTAATTTAAAGCAGACGTCTGGGCCAGCAATTGAAAAGGCTGGTGATTTAGTTGCCATACTCAATGACTTGGAGCCAGGTGATATCTTATTTATTGATGAGATTCACCGGATGCCTATGGCAGTGGAAGAAGTTCTTTATAGTGCTATGGAAGATTACTACATTGATATCATGATTGGTGCAGGCGAAACAAGTCGTAGTGTCCATCTAGAGTTACCACCTTTCACATTAGTAGGTGCAACTACTCGAGCAGGTATGTTGTCAAATCCATTGAGGGCTCGCTTTGGGATTAATGGTCATATGGAATATTATGAGCTACCAGATTTGAAGGAAATTATTGAACGTACTTCAGAAATCTTTGACATGACTATAACACCTGAAGCTGCTCTAGAGCTAGCACGTCGTAGCCGTGGGACGCCTCGTATTGCTAACCGCCTACTTAAGCGCGTGAGAGACTATGCACAAATCATGGGTGATGGCATCATTGATGATAAGATTGCAGACAAGGCGTTGACTATGTTAGATGTGGACCATGAAGGACTTGATTATGTCGATCAAAAAATTCTCCGAACCATGATTGAGATGTATGGTGGGGGACCAGTTGGTCTAGGTACCTTGTCTGTTAATATTGCTGAAGAGCGAGAAACGGTAGAAGATATGTATGAACCTTACTTAATTCAAAAAGGATTCATCATGCGTACACGTACAGGACGCGTTGCAACGGTTAAAGCCTATGAACACATGGGATACGAGTACACTCAAGAAAGTTGATAAAAAATCCATCTAAGGTGGATTTTTTGTTTAGTCAAAAAAGAAAATAAAAAAAAGGAAAAAAACTTTAAAAATCCCTTGCAATGAGTAGGTTCTTTTGTTATTATATTATGGTGCTGTAAATACAGCGCTTAGCTATGATACAAGAGGTTGCGACACGCCTGGTTGCACTGCCACGCAATCCGTGTTGGTTTTCTTGAGGAGCTAGCCTATTATCTTAAATAGACGAAAGAGGAGAAAAAATGGCAAACAAAAAAATTCGTATCCGTTTGAAAGCTTACGAACACCGTACGCTTGATACAGCGGCTGAAAAAATCGTAGAAACTGCAACTCGCACAGGTGCGACAGTTGCTGGGCCAGTTCCACTTCCAACTGAACGTAGTCTCTACACAATTATTCGTGCGACTCACAAATATAAAGATTCTCGCGAACAATTTGAAATGCGTACACACAAACGTCTTATCGACATCATCAACCCAACTCAAAAAACAGTTGACGCTTTGATGAAACTTGATCTTCCAAGTGGTGTGAACGTAGAAATCAAACTTTAATTTAAAGCTTGATTCATTGAGCATAAAAAACGCTCGTTAAAAACTTTTTTGAGCATAAAAAACGCTCATAAAAAACTTTTTGAAAAAACAATAAAGTAAAGGAAATATTTTCTCATGACAAAAGGAATCTTAGGGAAAAAAGTGGGAATGACTCAAATCTTCACTGAAGCAGGTGAATTTATCCCTGTTACTGTCATCGAAGCTACTCCAAACGTTGTGCTTCAAGTTAAAACTGTTGAAACAGACGGTTACGAAGCAGTTCAAGTTGGTTTTGACGACAAACGCGAAGTATTGAGCAACAAACCTGCCAAAGGCCACGTAGCGAAAGCTAACACAGCTCCTAAGCGCTTCATTCGTGAATTCAAAAACATTGAAGGCTTGGAAGTTGGATCAGAAATCACTGTTGACACATTCGAAGCTGGAGATGTTGTTGACGTAACTGGTACTTCAAAAGGTAAAGGTTTCCAAGGTGTTATCAAACGCCACGGTCAATCACGCGGACCTATGGCTCACGGTTCTCGTTACCACCGTCGTCCAGGTTCAATGGGACCTGTTGCGCCTAACCGTGTTTTCAAAAACAAACACTTGGCAGGACGTATGGGTGGCAACCGTGTGACAATTCAAAACCTTGAAGTTGTACAAGTTATCCCAGAGAAAAACGTTATCCTTATCAAAGGTAACGTACCAGGTGCTAAGAAATCTCTTATCACTATCAAATCAGCAGTTAAAGCTGCTAAATAATAAGAAAGGAGAAATCAGTTAAAAATGGCAAACGTAAAACTATTTGACCAAACTGGTAAAGAAGTTAGCACAGTTGAACTTAACGACGCTATCTTCGGTATCGAACCAAACGAATCAGTAGTATTTGATGTCGTAATCAGCCAACGTGCTAGCCTTCGCCAAGGTACTCACGCGGTTAAAAACCGTTCAGCAGTATCAGGTGGTGGACGTAAACCATGGCGTCAAAAAGGAACTGGACGTGCTCGTCAAGGTTCTATCCGCTCACCACAATGGCGTGGTGGTGGTGTTGTCTTCGGACCAACTCCACGTTCTTACGGATACAAACTTCCACAAAAAGTTCGTCGCCTTGCATTGAAATCTGTTTACTCAGCTAAAGTTGCAGAAGATAAATTTGTAGCAGTTGAAGCTCTTTCATTTGCAGCACCAAAAACTGCTGAATTCGCAAACGTTCTTTCAGCTCTTAGCATCGATTCTAAAGTACTTGTTATCGTTGAAGAAGGAAACAAATTCGCTGAACTTTCAGCACGTAACCTTGCAAACGTAACTGTTGCAACTCCTGCAACTGCAAGTGTACTTGACATCGTAAACGCAGATAAACTTCTTGTTACTAAAGAAGCTATCTCATCAATCGAGGAGGTTCTTGCATAATGAATTTGTATGACGTAATCAAAAAACCTGTTATCACTGAGAAATCTATGATTGCTCTTGAAGCAGGAAAATACACTTTCGAAGTTGATACACGTGCACACAAACTCTTGATCAAACAAGCAGTTGAAGCTGCATTTGAAGGTGTTAAAGTTGCTAGCGTGAACACTGTAACTGTTAAACCAAAACAAAAACGTGTTGGACGTTACACTGGTTTCACTTCAAAAACTAAAAAAGCTATCATCACTCTTACAGCTGATTCTAAAGCAATCGAGTTGTTTGCAGCTGAAGCTGAATAATCAAAGGAGAAATTAACGTGGGTATTAAAGTTTATAAACCAACGACAAATGGCCGTCGTAACATGACTTCTTTGGATTTCGCAGAAATCACTACAAGCACTCCTGAAAAATCATTGCTTGTTTCTCTTAAGAACAAAGCTGGTCGTAACAACAACGGTCGTATCACTGTACGTCACCAAGGTGGCGGACACAAACGTCACTACCGTTTGATTGACTTCAAACGTAACAAAGATGGCGTTGAAGCAGTTGTTAAAACAATTGAGTATGATCCAAACCGTACTGCAAACATCGCTCTTGTACACTACACTGACGGGGTTAAAGCTTACATCATCGCACCTAAAGGTCTTGAAGTAGGTCAACGTATCGTTTCAGGTCCAGATGCGGATATCAAGATTGGTAACGCTCTTCCACTTGCAAACATCCCAGTTGGTACAGTTATCCACAACATTGAGCTTCAACCAGGTAAAGGTGCTGAACTTATCCGTGCCGCTGGTGCTTCTGCTCAAGTTTTGGGTCAAGAAGGTAAATACGTACTTGTTCGTCTTCAATCAGGCGAAGTTCGTATGGTTCTTGGTACATGTCGTGCAACTATCGGTACTGTAGGTAACGAACAACAATCACTTATCAACCTTGGTAAAGCCGGCCGTAATCGCTGGAAAGGTATTCGCCCAACAGTTCGTGGTTCTGTAATGAACCCTAACGATCACCCACACGGTGGTGGTGAAGGTAAAGCACCAGTTGGACGTAAAGCGCCATCTACTCCATGGGGTAAACCTGCGCTTGGTCTTAAAACTCGTAACAAGAAAGCTAAATCTGACAAACTTATCGTTCGTCGTCGTAACGAAAAATAATTTAGTCGCTTAGCACATAACATCCGCCAACTCGGTAGCGCTTCTTAGTGCAAGCCGCTGTGGTACATTCAATTTAAAGGAGAAAACTACAAAATGGGACGTAGTCTTAAAAAAGGACCTTTCGTCGATGAGCATTTGATGAAAAAAGTTGAAGCTCAAGCAAATGACGAAAAGAAAAAAGTAATTAAAACTTGGTCACGTCGTTCAACGATTTTCCCAAGTTTCATCGGATACACTATCGCAGTTTATGATGGACGTAAACACGTTCCTGTTTACATCCAAGAAGACATGGTAGGTCACAAACTTGGTGAATTTGCACCAACTCGTACTTACAAAGGTCACGCAGCTGACGATAAGAAAACACGTCGTTAATAGGAGGAGGACACAATGGCAGAAATTACTTCAGCTAAAGCAATGGCTCGTACAGTGCGTGTTTCACCTCGTAAAACACGTCTTGTTCTTGATCTTATCCGTGGTAAGAACGTTGCTGATGCAATCGCAATCTTGAAATTCACTCCAAACAAAGCAGCACGCATTGTTGAGAAAACTCTTAACTCTGCTATCGCTAACGCAGAAAACAACTTTGGTTTGGAAAAAGCTAACTTGGTAGTATCTGAAACATTCGCAAACGAAGGACCAACAATGAAACGTTTCCGTCCACGTGCGAAAGGTTCAGCTTCACCAATCAACAAACGCACAACTCACGTAACTGTAGTTGTGTCAGAAAAATAAGGAGGTAAACTCGTGGGTCAAAAAGTACATCCAATTGGTATGCGTGTCGGGATCATCCGTGACTGGGATGCGAAATGGTATGCTGAAAAAGAATACGCAGATTACCTTCACGAAGATTTGGCAATCCGCAAATTCATTCAAAAAGAACTTGCAGACGCTTCAGTTTCAACTATTGAAATCGAACGTGCTGTAAACAAAGTTATTGTTTCACTTCACACTGCTAAACCAGGTATGGTTATTGGTAAAGGTGGATCAAACGTTGACGCTCTTCGCGCTCAACTTAACAAATTGACTGGAAAACAAGTACACATCAACATCGTTGAAATCAAGAAACCTGATTTGGACGCTCACCTTGTTGGTGAAACAATTGCTCGTCAACTTGAGCAACGTGTTGCTTTCCGTCGTGCACAAAAACAAGCTATCCAACGTGCAATGCGTGCTGGAGCTAAAGGAATCAAAACTCAAGTATCAGGTCGTTTGAACGGTGCAGATATCGCCCGTGCAGAAGGATACTCTGAAGGTACAGTTCCACTTCACACACTTCGCGCTGATATCGATTACGCTTGGGAAGAAGCTGACACAACTTACGGTAAACTTGGTGTTAAAGTTTGGATCTACCGTGGAGAAGTTCTTCCAGCTCGTAAAAACACTAAAGGAGGCAAATAACAAATGTTAGTACCTAAACGTGTTAAACACCGTCGTGAATTCCGTGGAAAAATGCGCGGTGAGGCTAAAGGTGGTAAAGAAGTATCATTCGGTGAATACGGTCTTCAAGCTACAACTAGCCACTGGATCACAAACCGTCAAATCGAGGCTGCTCGTATTGCCATGACTCGTTACATGAAACGTGGTGGTAAGGTTTGGATCAAGATCTTCCCACACAAATCATACACTGCTAAAGCTATCGGTGTACGTATGGGTTCTGGTAAAGGGGCACCTGAAGGTTGGGTAGCACCAGTTAAACGTGGTAAAGTAATGTTCGAAATCGCAGGTGTTTCTGAAGAAGTTGCACGTGAAGCACTTCGTCTTGCTAGCCACAAATTGCCAGTTAAATGTAAATTCGTGAAACGTGAAGCAGAATAAGGAGAAGACATGAAACTTGAAGAAATCAAAAAGTTTGTTGCTGAGCTTCGTGGCTTGTCTCAAGAAGAGCTTGCTAAAAAAGAAAACGAACTTAAGAAAGAACTTTTCGACCTTCGTTTCCAAGCTGCAGCAGGTCAACTTGATCAAACTGCCCGTTTGAACGAAGTGAAAAAACAAATTGCACGTGTTAAAACTGTGCAATCTGAAATCAAATAATAGATTGGGAAAGGAGCAATTCTAATAATGGAACGTAATCAACGTAAAACCCTTGTTGGACGCGTAGTATCTGACAAGATGGATAAAACAATCACAGTTGTAGTTGAAACTAAACGTAACCACCCAGTCTATGGTAAACGTATCAACTATTCTAAAAAATACAAAGCACATGATGAAAACAACGTTGCTAAAGAAGGCGATATCGTTCGTATCATGGAAACTCGCCCACTTTCAGCTACAAAACGCTTCCGTCTTGTAGAAGTTGTGGAAGAAGCTGTTATTATCTAATAAAACTAAAAGGAGACAATTGAAATGATTCAACAAGAAAGTCGCTTAAAAGTTGCTGATAATAGCGGTGCTCGTGAAATCTTGACTATCAAAGTTCTTGGTGGTTCAGGACGTAAATTCGCTAACATCGGCGACGTTATCGTTGCAACTGTTAAACAAGCTACACCAGGTGGAGCTGTTAAAAAAGGTGATGTTGTTAAAGCTGTTATCGTTCGTACAAAAACTGGTGCTCGCCGTCCAGACGGTTCATACATCAAGTTTGATGACAACGCTGCAGTAATCATCCGCGATGACAAAACTCCTCGTGGAACTCGTATCTTTGGCCCTGTTGCACGTGAATTGCGTGAAGGTGGATACATGCGTATCGTATCTTTGGCGCCAGAAGTACTTTAATCTGAATTAACACAAACTTAGTCCCCTGAAATGTTCAGGGTGCCCATTAGGGCGTAAGAAATAATAGGAGAAATACTCAAATGTTTGTAAAAAAAGGCGATAAAGTTCGCGTTATTGCTGGTAAAGACAAAGGAACTGAAGCAGTAGTTCTTAAAGCTCTTCCAAAAGTAAACAAAGTTGTTGTTGAAGGTGTTGCAATCATCAAAAAACACCAAAAACCATCAGCTGAAAACCCTCAAGGTGCTATTGTGGAAAAAGAAGCACCAATCCACGCTTCAAACGTTCAAGTTCTTGACAAGAACGGTGTAGCTGGACGTGTAGGTTACAAAGTTGTTGACGGCAAAAAAGTTCGTTACAACAAAAAATCAGGCGAAGTGCTTGACTAATCACGAAGGAAAGGAGAAAGTATTAAATGGCTAACCGTCTTAAAGAAAAATACACTAACGAAGTAATTCCAGCTTTGACTGAAAAATTCAATTATTCTTCAGTTATGGCTGTGCCAAAAGTTGATAAAATCGTTATCAACATGGGTGTTGGTGAAGCTGTAAACAACGCTAAAACTCTTGAAAAAGCTGCTGCTGAGTTGGCACTTATTTCAGGTCAAAAACCATTGATTACTAAAGCTAAGAAATCAATCGCTGGCTTCCGTCTTCGTGAAGGTGTAGCGATCGGTGCTAAAGTTACCCTTCGTGGTGAACGCATGTACGAATTCTTGGATAAATTGGTATCAGTATCACTTCCACGTGTTCGTGACTTCCATGGTGTTCCAACTAAATCATTCGATGGACGTGGTAACTACACACTTGGTGTTAAAGAACAACTTATCTTCCCAGAAATCAACTTCGACGATGTTGATAAAGTACGTGGTATGGATATCGTTATCGTAACTACTGCTAACACTGACGAAGAAGGTCGTGAATTGCTTAAAGGCCTTGGAATGCCTTTTGCAAAATAATCTAGGAGGTAAATAAATTGGCTAAAAAATCAATGATTGCTAAGAACAAACGCCCTGCGAAGTTCTCTACGCAAGCTTACACTCGTTGCGAACGTTGTGGACGTCCACACTCAGTTTATCGCAAATTTAAACTTTGCCGTGTTTGCTTCCGTGAATTGGCTTACAAAGGTCAAATTCCAGGTGTTACCAAAGCTTCTTGGTAAAAACATGGTACATTTAAGTTAGTTTCACCTAATTTGAATGTATTTAACACAATCTGAGCCTAGCTCAATCATTAACTAGCAAGTGAATTATTCAAACTACTAGTAAGAGGAGAAAATATAAAATGGTTATGACTGACCCAATTGCAGATTTCTTGACACGTATTCGTAACGCTAACCAAGCTAAACACGAAGTACTTGAAGTACCTGCATCAAACATTAAAAAAGGTATCGCTGAAATCCTTAAACGTGAAGGTTTCGTAAAAAATGTTGAAGTTATCGAAGATGACAAACAAGGTATCATCCGCGTATTCTTGAAATACGGACAAAACGGTGAACGTGTTATCACTAACTTGAAACGTATTTCTAAACCAGGTCTTCGTGTTTACTCTAAACGTGAAGATGTTCCTAAAGTTCTTAACGGACTTGGAATCGCGATCATCTCTACTTCAGAAGGTCTTTTGACTGATAAAGAAGCTCGTCAAAAGAACGTTGGTGGAGAAGTTATCGCTTACGTTTGGTAAGAAGCTGATACTAAGCACTTATCTCAAATGATTTGTGCGAGTTTCGTTGATTATATTCTATGAAACTCATCCCCGTGAAAACTAGTCACTTTGTGGCTTGATAATCTAACAGGAGAATTAAATACTATGTCACGTATTGGTAATAAAGTTATTACTTTGCCTGCTGGTGTTGAAGTAACAAACAACGATAACGTTGTTACTGTTAAAGGACCTAAAGGCGAACTCACTCGTGAGTTTAACAAAAACATTGAAATCAAAGTTGAAGGCAATGAAGTTACACTTCACCGTCCAAACGACTCAAAAGAAAACAAAACAATCCACGGTACTTCACGTGCAAACTTGAACAACATGGTTGTTGGTGTTTCTGAAGGTTTCAAAAAAGAACTTGAAATGCGCGGTGTCGGATATCGTGCGCAACTCCAAGGAACAAAACTTGTTCTTTCAGTTGGTAAATCTCACCAAGACGAGGTTGAAGCTCCAGAGGGTATTACTTTTGAAGTACCATCTGCAACTTCAATCGTTGTAAGTGGTATTAACAAAGAAGTTGTTGGTCAAACAGCAGCTTACATCCGTAGCCTTCGTTCACCAGAACCTTACAAAGGTAAAGGTATCCGTTACGTTGGTGAATACGTACGTCGTAAAGAAGGTAAAACTGGTAAATAATAGGATTTTATCCTTATGGCAATTCTTTGTGGATTGTCTCTTTACCAAAAGCTCTCATGAGCTAGCATTATAATTAAGAGGTGAAAATTGTGATTTCGAAACCAGATAAAAACAAACTCCGCCAAAAACGCCACCGTCGCGTTCGCGGAAAACTCTCTGGAACTGCTGATCGCCCACGTTTGAACATTTTCCGTTCTAATACAGGCATCTACGCTCAAGTTATTGATGACGTAGCGGGTGTAACGCTCGCAAGTGCATCAACTCTTGATAAAGAAGTTTCTAAAGGAACTAAAACAGAACAAGCCGTTGTTGTCGGTAAACTTGTTGCTGAACGCGCAGTAGCTAAAGGTATTTCTGAAGTGGTGTTTGACCGCGGTGGATATCTCTATCACGGACGTGTTAAAGCTTTGGCTGACTCAGCTCGTGAAAACGGATTGAAATTCTAATAGGGAGGACACTTAATAATGGCATTTAAAGATAATGCAGTAGAACTTGAAGAACGCGTAGTTGCTATCAACCGTGTTACTAAAGTTGTAAAAGGTGGACGCAACATGCGTTTTGCTGCTCTTGTTGTTGTTGGTGACCGTAATGGTCGCGTAGGATTTGGTACTGGTAAATCTCAAGAGGTTCCAGAAGCTATCCGTAAAGCAGTTGAAGCAGCTAAGAAAAACCTTATCGAAGTTCCTATGGTTGGTACAACTATTCCTCACGAAGTTCGTTCAGAATTTGGTGGAGCGAAAGTATTGTTGAAACCAGCTGTTGAAGGGGCTGGGGTTGCCGCTGGTGGTGCAGTTCGTGCCGTCATCGAATTGGCTGGTGTTGCTGATGTAACATCTAAATCACTTGGTTCAAACACTCCAATCAACATCGTTCGTGCGACTGTTGAAGGATTGAAACAACTTAAACGTGCTGAAGAAGTTGCGGCTCTTCGTGGCATCTCAGTATCTGACTTGGCATAAGAAAGGAGATAACAATGGCTCAAATTAAAATTACTTTGACTAAGTCTCCAATCGGACGCAAACCAGAACAACGTAAAACAGTTGTTGCTCTTGGACTTGGTAAATTGAATAGCTCAGTTGTTAAAGAAGACAACGCTGCTATCCGTGGTATGGTCAACGCAGTATCTCACTTGGTAACTGTAGAAGACGTTAAATAAAAATTGATTTAAGTCGTGAGGGTTACCTCGCGACTTAAACTGAATTTCATGTATAGGCGAGTTTCTAATCAAGCTACCTTACTTGGTTAGAGGCGCTAGCATTTTACAAAAAGAGGAGAAAATAATAATGAAACTTCATGAATTGAAACCTGCTGAAGGTTCTCGTAAAGTCCGCAACCGTGTAGGTCGTGGTACTTCATCTGGTAACGGTAAAACTTCAGGTCGTGGTCAAAAAGGTCAAAAAGCTCGTAGCGGTGGTGGTGTACGTCCAGGATTTGAAGGTGGACAAACTCCATTGTTCCGTCGTCTTCCAAAACGCGGATTCACTAACATCAACGCTAAAGAATACGCACTTGTAAACCTTGATCAATTGAACGTCTTTGAAGATGGTACAGAAGTAACTCCAGTAGTTCTTAAAGAAGCTGGAATCGTTCGTGCTGAAAAATCAGGCGTTAAAGTTCTTGGTAACGGCGAATTGACTAAGAAATTGACTGTTAAAGCAGCTAAATTCTCAAAATCTGCTGAAGCAGCTATCACTGCTAAAGGTGGTTCAATCGAAGTCATCTAATGAGGGGTAACTCATTATGTTCTTTAAACTATTAAAAGACGCATTGAAAGTCAAAAACGTTCGTAATAAGATTTTATTTACAATCTTCATTATTTTCGTTTTTCGTGTAGGGACTCATGTAACAGTTCCTGGTATCAATGCGGAAAGTTTGAAACAATTAAGCGATTTACCTTTCTTGAACATGCTTAACTTGGTGTCTGGTAATGCCATGAATAACTTTTCAATCTTCTCGATGGGGGTTAGTCCTTACATTACAGCATCAATCATCGTCCAACTTTTGCAGATGGATATCTATCCGAAATTTGTGGAGTGGGGCAAACAAGGGGAAGTTGGTCGTCGTAAATTGAACCAAGCGACTCGCTATATTACTCTTGTTTTAGCCTTTGTTCAATCGATTGGTATTACAGCAAGTTTTAATACTCTCTCATCAATTTCATTGGTTAAAACACCAAATGTTTCAACCTACCTATTGATTGGGACAATTCTAACTGCTGGTAGCATAATTGTGACATGGCTTGGTGAACAAATCACAGATAAAGGTTTTGGTAATGGTGTGTCAATGATTATCTTTTCAGGGATCATTGCTTCTATTCCAAAAATGTTCTCAACAATTTACGAGGATTTCTTTGTCAACGTTCGTTCAGGAGAATTGACTCGTTCATATATCATAGTTGCTTTGCTAATTGTGGTAGGTTTGGCGATTGTCTTCTTTACGACATTTGTTCAACAGGCAGAATATCAAATTCCAATTCAATATACTAAATTGGTTCAAGGGGCTCCAACGAGTTCTTACCTTCCATTGAAAGTTAATCCAGCTGGTGTTATTCCCGTTATCTTTGCTAGCTCGATTACAACAATTCCTAGTACTATTCTTCCATTCTTCTCGAAGGTTACATGGTTATCACACTTACAAGGACTACTCTCGTATAATACACCTAGTGGAATGATTACTTACGCGATATTGATTATCTTGTTCTCATTCTTCTACACATTTGTCCAAGTAAATCCTGAAAAAACTGCTGAAAATCTTCAAAAGAATGGGTCTTACATTCCTAGTGTTCGTCCAGGTCGTGAGACTGAAAAGTACATGTCTTCATTGCTTAAGAGATTGGCAACAATCGGAGCTGTATTTCTCGCGTTTATTTCATTGGCTCCAATTGCGGCTCAACAGTTTATGCACCTTACAAGCTCAATCGCGCTTGGTGGTACATCTCTCTTGATCTTGATTTCAACTGGTATTGAAGGTATGAAACAACTCGAAGGTTACCTATTGAAACGTCAGTACGTTGGATTTATGAATCTTGAAGACTAAGTCTTCTCATGAACAATTGAGAGGGAAAGAAAGGTTACTTTCTGACCCTTCTCTTTTGTTTTTTGATAACTCTACCAATGTTTTTAAACTTTGATAGAGTTATTTGAAAACAAAAATAAGGAGTTCGTAAGATGAATCTTTTAATTATGGGTCTACCAGGTGCTGGTAAAGGGACTCAAGCTGCAAAAATTGTAGAAGAATTTGGTGTAGCTCACATCTCAACTGGTGATATGTTCCGTGCTGCTATGGCTAACCAAACAGAAATGGGAACTTTGGCAAAATCATTCATCGATAAAGGTGAATTGGTACCAGATGAAGTGACAAACGGAATCGTTAAAGAGCGTTTGGCTGAATCTGATATTGCTGAAAAAGGTTTCTTGCTTGATGGTTATCCACGTACTATTGAGCAAGCTCATGCATTGGATGAAACATTGAAAGCACTTGGTATTAAACTTGACGGTGTAATCAATATTGAAGTTAATCCAGAGAGCTTGGTTGAACGTCTTTCAGGTCGTTTTATTTGTCGCTCATGTGGTGCAACATATCATAAAGTATTCAACCCAACTAAGGTTGAAGGAACATGTGATGTTTGTGGCGAACATGAATTCTTCCAACGTGAAGATGACAAACCTGAAACTGTTAAACGTCGTCTTGACGTAAACATTGCTCAAGGTGAGCCAATTATTGCACATTATCGTGAGCTTGGTCTTGTATCAGATATTCAAGGTAACCAAGATATCGATGATGTATTCGCTGATGTTAAAAAAGCGATTGCAGCAATTAAATAATTATATAATCTTACTTGCGTATCAGACTTAAGCATGTTATAATACTTTAGTCTGACTTATAATTGTTACCTCTGTGCTCAGAGGAAATCAAATCGAAATTTTAGGGGGTACTTTTGCGTGGCAAAAGAAGACGTGATTGAAATTGAAGGTAAAGTTGTAGAAACTATGCCTAATGCTATGTTTACTGTTGAATTGGAAAATGGACACCAAATTTTGGCGACAGTTTCTGGTAAAATCCGTAAAAACTACATTCGTATTTTGGTCGGTGACCGTGTGACTGTTGAAATGAGTCCTTATGATTTGACACGTGGACGCATCACATACCGCTTTAAATAATCGAAATAATTGGAGGGATTAAAACATGAAGGTAAGACCATCGGTTAAACCAATTTGCGAATACTGTAAAGTTATTCGTCGTAACGGTCGTGTTATGGTAATTTGTCCAACAAATCCAAAACACAAACAACGTCAAGGATAATATAGAAAGGAGAAATCATGGCTCGTATTGCTGGAGTTGACATTCCAAACGATAAACGTGTAGTAATTTCACTTACTTACGTATACGGTATCGGACTTGCAACATCTAAGAAAATCTTGGCTGCTGCAGGCGTTTCTGAAGACATCCGCGTTAAAGATTTGACAAACGATCAAGAAGACGCTATCCGTCGCGAAGTGGATGCAATTAAAGTTGAAGGTGACCTTCGTCGTGAAGTTAACCTTAACATCAAACGTTTGATGGAAATCGGTTCATACCGTGGTATCCGTCACCGTCGTGGACTTCCTGTCCGTGGACAAAACACTAAAAACAATGCCCGCACTCGTAAGGGTAAAGCTGTTGCGATTGCAGGTAAGAAAAAATAATTAAAATAAAATAGGAGGTAAAAACATTGGCTAAACCAACACGTAAACGTCGTGTGAAAAAGAATATCGAATCTGGTATTGCTCACATTCACGCTACTTTCAATAACACTATTGTTATGATTACAGATGTGCATGGTAACGCTGTAGCATGGTCATCAGCTGGTGCTCTTGGTTTCAAAGGTTCTCGTAAATCTACACCATTTGCTGCACAAATGGCTTCAGAAGCTGCTGCTAAATCTGCACAAGAACATGGTCTTAAAACAGTTGAAGTAACTGTTAAAGGTCCTGGTTCAGGTCGTGAGTCTGCTATCCGTGCTCTTGCTGCTGCAGGTCTTGAAGTAACAGCAATCCGTGATGTAACACCTGTACCACATAATGGTTGTCGTCCTCCAAAACGTCGTCGTGTGTAATCTTTAATAACAATAGTACACAAGGTTCGTTTCGAGGGAGTATAATAAATGATTGAGTTTGAAAAACCAATAATAACAAAAATTGATGAAAATAAAGATTACGGCAAATTTGTCATCGAACCACTAGAACGTGGTTATGGTACAACTTTGGGTAACTCTCTTCGTCGTGTACTTTTGTCATCACTTCCAGGTGCTGCCGTAACATCAATTAAGATTGATGGAGTACTCCACGAATTTGATACCGTACCAGGCGTCCGTGAAGACGTGATGCAAATTATCCTTAATATTAAAGGACTTGCTGTAAAATCTTACGTCGAAGACGAAAAAACAATTGAACTTGATGTCCAAGGTCCAGCTGAAGTTACTGCTGGAGATATCTTGACTGATAGCGACATTGAAATTGTTAACCCTGATCATTATCTTTTCACTATCGCTGAAGGAGCTTCTTTGAAAGCGACTATGACAGTAGCTACAAACCGTGGTTATGTTCCAGCAGATGAAAACAAGAAAGATGATGCACCAGTGGGAACATTGGCTGTAGATTCAATCTACACACCAGTGAAAAAAGTCAATTATCAAGTTGAACCTGCCCGTGTAGGTAGCAACGATGGTTTTGATAAATTGACAATCGAAATCATGACAAACGGAACAATCATCCCTGAAGATGCCCTCGGTCTCTCGGCTCGCGTTTTGATTGAACACTTGAACTTGTTTACTGACCTTACTGACGTTGCTAAAGCTACTGATGTAATGAAAGAAACTGAAAAAGTGAACGATGAAAAGGTGCTTGACCGTACCATCGAAGAACTTGATTTGTCTGTACGCTCATATAACTGTTTGAAACGTGCCGGTATTAATACCGTTCATGATTTGACAGAAAAAACTGAGCCTGAAATGATGAAAGTCCGTAACCTAGGTCGTAAATCTCTTGAAGAAGTCAAAGTTAAGTTGGCTGATCTTGGACTTGGACTCAAAAACGATAAATAATAATATAGGAGGATAACATGGCTTACCGTAAACTTGGACGCACAAGCTCACAACGTAAAGCGGTTCTTCGTGATTTGACTACAGATCTTATCATTAACGAAGCAATCGTTACAACTGAAGCACGTGCTAAAGAAATCCGTAAAACAGTTGAAAAAATGATCACTCTTGGTAAACGTGGTGATTTGCACGCACGTCGTCAAGCAGCTGCATTTGTACGTAACGAAATTGCATCTGAAAGCTATGATGAAGCAACTGATAAATATACATCAACAACTGCTCTTCAAAAACTTTTCTCAGAAATCGCACCTCGTTATGCTGAACGTAACGGTGGATACACTCGTATCCTTAAAACAGAACCACGTCGTGGCGATGCTGCCCCAATGGCAATCATCGAACTTGTTTAATTTTTATCAATTTTGTTGAGTGTTATGATGATGGAATAGCTTAGCTTTTCTTAGTCTAGCTCTGGTCTACCGCTGGGCAAACGCCTAGCGGGAACACTCATCATAAAAATGGGAATAAATAAGCATGTAACGCTTGTTTACGAAAGGTAATACTGTTATTTTTCGTAAGCAGGCGTTTTTTTGGGCTATAAATCGTCTGAATATTTTGATATAATGAAATAAGCTTATTTCAAAAAGGGGGACATTATTTTGACAACAGCCAAGGAACTGCTTAAGCAAAGGTATTATGAGCCAATTAAGGAGCAACCGGAATTATTTGTGGGGATTGAGTTGGAATACCCAGTTGTTAATTTGAGTGGTAATGCTACAGATGTCTCTCTTACAAAACAGTTACTAGTCTATCTCTTGGATAATTTTGATTTTCAAGCTGATAAGTATGATTCTGATAACAATCCTATTCAGCTTATTGATAAAGCTTCTGGAGATATGATTCTTTTTGAAGTCTCCTACAATACGATTGAGTTTGCTTTTGCAAAGGCTGAAAGAATCTCTGAGGTTGAGGAACGTTTGGATACTTACCTCGGTATAATCCAACCTTATCTGCAGAATCATAATCATGAGTTGCAAGGTTGGGGAGTGAATCCAAACTGGGTAAAAAATGACAACAGATCTGTTAAATCTCCTCGTTATGAGATGCTTATGGATTTTCTCGAGTTATCTAAAGCAAAGAAGGATCCTTTCTTTCATGATTATCCAGAATATGGTTCTTTCATCTGTGGGAGTCAGGTACAGTTAGATGTTTCAAAAACGTCCTATTTAAGGGTTTTAAATGCTTTTAATCAAATAGAGGGACCCAAGGCAGTATTATTGGCAAACTCTGAATTTTGGGGTTCTGATTGGGATTTAGCGCTTTCCCGTGATGTTTTCTGGGAGAATTCCATGCATGGTGTGTTTGAGGAAAATGCAGGGGTATTTCCTAAGGTGTTTAAGAGCGAAGATGACTATTTTTCTTACTTGTCTGAGACAGCCATTTTTACTGCCAAGCGTGGTGATGAAACCTACTATTTTGAACCAATACGTGCTAAAGACTATCTAAGTACGTCATCTGTCAAAGCACACTCTATTCATGGCAAAGTAGTCACTATTGAGCCAAGTGAGGAAGATTTTAAGACTCACCGTTCTTATCAATTCCAAGATTTAACGACACGAGGGACGATTGAGTTTCGCAGTGTTTGTACCCAACCTTTCTCATTAACCTTTGCACCAGTAGCCTTTCACCTTGGTCTTTTAGTCAATTTGGAAAATCTGGAAAATATTTTGAATGACTCACCTTTTTTTGAAGCATTTGACTATGATTTTCCTAGAATTCGTCGTTTATTTTCGAAAAAAGATATTTCTGCTACAGACCTCAAAATGATTTTACCTTTGACAGAATCGTTATTGGCTTGTGCTGAGGATGGCTTAAAATCGCGTGGTTTTGGAGAAGAAGTCTACTTAGCTCCCCTTAGAGAGAAATTAGATAAACTGAATAAGAGTTTAGGTTAATCTTTGATAAAAGATATAATAGATAACTTTTGCTAAAAAATTTAAAAAAAGGCAAAAAAGTATTGACGTCAGCAAACAATAAATGGTATTATATAGTAGTTGTTTCGAAAGAGACAAGAGAAAGTTATAAAAACTTTCAAAAAAAGTATTGACACGAGTTGTCAATCTTGATATAATAACTAATGTTGTTAGCGGAAATGGCGGAATTGGCAGACGCGCAGGACTAAGGATCCTGTGACCGCTTTAGGTCGTGAGGGTTCAAGTCCCTCTTTCCGCAGAGTAACCAGTCAGATGACTGGTTTTTTTGTATTAAAAAATCAAAACGCTTACAAATTGTAGAAAAGCTAGTTTTTTGAGTCTAATTGTGATAGAATAAACTTGTAAACGGGTTCAAACCCAAAAAAATATAGGAGGCCTTTATAATGGCAATCGTTTCAGCAGAAAAATTTGTCCAAGCAGCTCGTGATAATGGTTACGCAGTTGGTGGATTTAACACAAACAACCTTGAGTGGACTCAAGCTATCTTGCGTGCAGCAGAAGCTAAACAAGCTCCAGTACTTATCCAAACTTCTATGGGTGCAGCTAAGTACATGGGTGGTTACAAATTGTGTAAAGTTCTCATCGAAGAATTGGTTGAATCAATGGGTATCACTGTACCAGTTGCTATTCACCTTGACCACGGTCACTACAATGATGCTTTGGAATGTATCCGTGTAGGTTACACTTCAGTTATGTTTGACGGTTCACACCTTCCAGTTGAAGAAAACCTTGAAAAAGCAGCTAAAGTTGTTGAATTTGCACACGCTAACGGTGTATCAGTTGAAGCTGAAGTTGGTACAATCGGTGGTGAAGAAGATGGTATCATCGGTGATGGTGAATTGGCACCAATCGAAGATGCTAAAGCTATGGTTGCAACTGGTATCGACTTCCTTGCAGCAGGTATCGGTAACATCCACGGTCCTTACCCAGAAAACTGGAGCGGACTTCACCTTGACCACTTGCAAAAATTGACAGAAGCTGTTCCTAACTTCCCAATCGTATTGCACGGTGGATCAGGTATTCCTGACGATCAAATCCAAGCAGCTATCAAACTTGGTGTTGCTAAAGTTAACGTTAACACTGAATGTCAAATCGCATTTGCTAACGCAACACGTAAATTTGTTGCTGAATACGAAGCAAATGAAGCAGAATACGACAAGAAGAAACTCTTCGACCCACGTAAATTCTTGAAACCAGGTTTCGAAGCTATTACAGAAGCTGTTGAAGAACGTATCGACGTATTCGGTTCAGCAAACAAAGCTTAATTAGACTATATAAGATTGAAAATAAAGGGTTTGTCCAATGTGGACAAGCTTTTTTCTTGTGTTTTGCCACAGATTTGCCACACTTATTGTGTAAGAGTATCAAGGATAGGTATAATTTGATCCTTTGTTTTTTTAGTGATATGCAAATAAATTTCTGTTACACGACTACCTCTAGAATGTCCAACACGATCTTGAATAGCCTCCAAAGGTACTCCTTGTTCAGCTAAGAAGCTGATATGCGTGTGTCGGAAGATATGAGTTGTAATATGTTTATTGAAACTAAGCTTATTGTCAATATCGATTCCTGCCCGTCTCGGATTTCCCTTGCGGTTTAGTTTACCATTTTCTGAAGAGTTGAGGAAGTTGTTTAAGACACTGTAATGAAGAGGAGTACCATTGTAATCAGGTTTATGGATGCTCTTAGAGGTGAAAATCCATCCATTATCTTTATAGTCAGGATTGAATCTTATATGTTGGTGATTTAACTCAATTTCCTCTTTAAGAATTTCGATAGCCCTTTTAGATAATTGGACATTTCGGTAACTTTGTAAGTTTTTTACATTACCTTCATAGCTATCTTCTGAGGCTCCTCCATGAGTAGCACGAGTTCTAATAACTGAGGCTATATTTTTATTAAAATTAATAGCTTCCTCCTTTAAACCGAGTACTTCACCAATACGCATTCCTGTTAGTGCTTGAAATTCAAAAATACGTGCATACTGTTTATTGTACTTACGAACAATGGATAATACTTCTTTGAGTTCCCAAGATTCAAGATATTGATCTTCTATATCTGATTTCTTTAAATGATTTAATTCGTCAGAAAGCCCTTTCCTACCAATACTTATATAGGGCATTGGATTTTGGTCAGGAGAAATGTAATCATGAAGAATGGCAAACTTATAGATTGATGTTAAATCGGATTTTACACCTTGTGCGAGTCTTTTATGGTTTCCTATAGGATAAAGATTATCAAGTAAGTTTTTAATTAAACTAGATGGAATATTTTTTAAAATCGAATCCTTAGGGATTTGCTTAGTAATATGGTTACGGTATCTACCATCTTCACCTGCTAATGTTTTAGGAGCAACTAGTTGTCTTTCAACTCGTTCATTATGCCATTCATTCCAGACCTCATCAAGCGTGATATCTGATTTTTCTAGAAGAATAGTTCTAGTCAGCTCTTCATAAACCTTATTGGCCTTCTCTTGAAGTTCTTTATGGATAATAGCTTTAATTTGAGGAGAGAGTTTTATTTTTCCTGTGGGATCCTTTTTATTGGCGATAGTGTACCAATCAGATAGAATTTCTCTACGTTTATTCGTTAATGGGTTATTGAAGTAGGTTCTAAATTTTACTTCAATATATCCAGCTTTATCAGCAGGACGTGTTGATTTTTGAGTAATATTAGCTATTTTAACTTGCTCCATTATCCCACCTCCTTAAATCGTTTATCTTGCCTATAACGTAGGAAATTTAAGAATCCCTCAAAGTTGATCCAAACGGTTCTGTGACCGGAATTAATCACATAGTCTTTGAATTGGGGATTTAGTCTCATCTCAGTTAGCAGATTGTTAAGAGTTTTGAGTTTAAGTCCTTCAAAACGTTTCATAAGGGCCATTTTGTCACCCCATTCGGCTTTGCAGTTTTCAACTGGTACGTATTTAAGCTTTAGCATAAATAACTCCTTTCTATTTTCCAATAACATAAGTAAATTGTTTTGCTGTTTCTGCATCAAAAGTGCGGTAGCTAACGACTCCTAGGCCTTTGACGTTTGATTCAGAGATAAGAATAGAGCCATCTGATTTGACTTGTTCCACAAAGGCAACGTGTCCATAGGTTGGATCTGCACCAGCTTGTCCTGGGCTAAAAGATAGTGCGGAGTGTTCGGTAGGGGTATGAGTTGTTTGGTAACCAGGGGCATTCATCCATTGACCGCCATTTCCCATGTACTCTCCGAAGCTAACACCGACCTCTTTTCCTCGGTTATAGACAAACCAGGTACATTGTCCCCAAGGATAAGACAGACCTGTATAGCTTGAGGTATTTATTTCTTTGGTGAGGCTGTAGCCTTGTGGGACATCCCCAGTTGTGACACCACCTCCGTCTCTGGTTTTTCCTGTCGTTTGTTCAGGGGCCTTTGGTGTGCCTCCATGCTCATCGATATAAGTATCGAGTTTTTGCATGGTTTCAGCACGCCTTTTTCCTGAGCCAGTGGTATCGGTGAAGTAGACCCCACCATCTGTTGACGTATTGAGAGACCCACTCGCAAATTTTTGCGCTTTGTCATCTTGGACTTTGAAGGTTTCATTTTTATTGCCAATGATGGTCTGATTGGTGAGTCCAACAACGGCCACTTCATCGTTAAAATTATTGGCATTTTCTGGATTAGAGTCAAATGCCCCAAAACCAAACATATTAGAGCCTGGATTTGTAGCGACTCCAGCTGTTCCAAGTGAGCTTTCATTTAAGGCAATCGCAACAATGGCACGAACATCTAGATTAGACTTAGCCTCCCAATCTAGGAGCTTTTTCCCATTGATGCGCTTCTTGTCATAGGAGATTCCTAAAGTATCTAAAAAACCGTCCAATTGCTCTGCTTTAATACCATAGCGATGGACGAGTAAATTATGGGTATAGGGATCTCCATTTGACCAGTGGTCCGTGTAGGTTGCCCCATTTAGTGATTGAGAAGAGCCACCAGTGCTACCTCCTCCGACGGCTCCCATAATGATGATAATGATAAAAACGGGAAAAAAGAGAGGAATGAGGCTAGACAATAAATACCATTTTAGTTTTTTCATCGGCTCTCCTTTCTACTCAATGTCTGATATAAGCTGTAAATAGAACAGTCCCAAAGCGCCATTTGGCATCTAAGACGACGGAATGAGCTTTTGTTTGTGCAATGATCTGGTCTTTATCTTTTTCTGATACTGGAAATAAAAGAAGGAAATCGACGGAGCGTTTTCCTTCTTGGTAAGCCTTAAAAAGTGTTTCTTCAAGCATTCTTGGAAAGGCTGTTCTTGAGCGTATTTTAGTATTCATTCTATTCTCCTCTCAATTGGTTTAGGCGTTGCGTTAAACGATCTCGTCGCTCGATATTGGCTCTTATTTTATCGTCTCGTGTCATAGTCTGACGATAAGCACGGGTGAAGGCATTAGATCCTTGAGCTTTATACATGGCTTGAGGGTCTTTGTAATCATCCAATCTCCGTTCTAAAGTATTGATACGGTGCTGTTTGAATGGTGACATCCACTCTTCTCTGAGCGTTTGGAATTCATCCTCTGAACTAGGTGTTCCTTCTGACATGATTGGTGACTCGCTAGGAGGTGTTGGGTTCTCTTCTTCAATCGGCTTGAAGTTATCAGGTGGTGTCTGTGTTGGAGGAATGATTGGTTCTGGAGATTCTGGGGTTATTGGAGCCTCTGTTGGTCCAGATGGCATAACTGGTTCTGGTTGACTTGGTTCCTTACGAGTAAAGAAGGAGCCTGCATTTTGGAAATGGCTCTTGGCATTCATCATCACCCCAGTCCCAAAACCAGCCCCAGCCAATGCAAAGTTTCCCAGGTGTTGGGCCGTCGCAAGGCTTCGTGTTGGGACTTGTGAAGCAACCTCTTTGCTTTTTGTGACGCCATGTTCAACTTTAGTCCCAATATCTGTCGCAACCATTCGAGCTTTGGAGCCAAGAATGAATTGGAGGAGTTGGCCTTTGAATCTCCAGATGAGGAAATAGATGACACCTTTAGAAACCACAGATACTAAGAGTTTGAAGACAAGACCAAATAAGAGAAGGGACGGCAAGGTTTTTAGAACACCATCAAACCCATTTGTGACTATGTTTTCTATCATTTTTTCAATATAGAAAATAAGAAGTGTTAAGAGAGTTGTAATCGCTGGAAAAATCAAGCCCCCAAACATAACTTTAAGCACTCCAAAGACCAACTCTTGCATCCTTGGAACGAAGGACATGAGAAGGACTACTGGAAAAAGTAGAATCATGGTGAGAACAAGGATTTGAGCCACCACATTTAAGAGCTGGATAAGGATAATGGGGACGGCTAATACAAAAGCTTCTACAATTTTAAAAATCACATAGAACATCCGAGTGAAGATGAAGTCTGGCATGGCTGACACCCAACGGTTCTTTTCACCATCATCGTTGGCTCCGTCTCCTAGATCGTCTAAATACTTGGAACGGTCTTTGGCTTTGACTGCCTTAAAGTTCCCATTCTTATCACTAGTTCCAAGGACTTTACTGTCGTCAAAGGCTTCTTCTTTCCCGTCTTGGCTGTTCTTGTATTTGCCATTTTCTTGGCCAGTATTGACAAAGACATAGGCTTTATAGGACGTTTCTGCAATGTAGCTATCTGACATCGATTTTCCAATTTTAATAGACTTGTCTTTGGCATAGTCCACCTTAATGCCTGCAATCTTTTTGGTAACGTCTTTAGAGACATTATTAACGGTATCAAGGAGATAAAGCCCACCAGAGGTTCCAGCAACAGTCCCAAAGTACCCCAGAGCTAATAGGAGTACTAGACAGACATGAAGGAGTGTTCTTGAAAAGGAGCCTTTTGAAAAGAAATATTGATAGAACAGATAGAAAGCTAAAACCAAAAGCAAGGTGCCTACAAGTGATTTGTTGGTAATGTTACCAGTATTAGAGCCCGTAAATCCGTGCCAAATACTGCTTGCCCCATGAAAGACATAGGTTTTATAGGTGGCGTAGAGATCAATCTTTTCTAAAATGCGAATGAGAAGGGAAAAGAAGCCAACGACGGCATTGAGAATGAAAAAGAAGAGGTTAACGAAGAGTTCATTAATCAGAACCCAGGCCCCATTAAAGGAGCCAAAGTTGGTTGGTTCCATGTAGGACTTTAGGGAGAAGATATCCACTCCCTTTAGCTTGGCAAAAGCTTCTTGCATCGGTTCACCTCCTAACTAGCGTATTTATTTTCGAGATTTGAAGACACTGTTGCTTTCATAGGTTTTAGAAGCATATCAATATCTTCAAAGAGATTGTGGACGGAAATCATATTGAGATTACCGTAGACATCGTAGTAAAGGCACTGACCAGAAATCATATTATCGATCCATTCGAGGTTGCTTTCAGTGACTTCGAGATTGACGTGTCTGAGAATATCTTCACGTTCAGACTTTTCATAGAAGGCAAAGATGGTCCCAAATCCAGTCGTGTCATCGTCGTTTTCTGCATCATGTACAGATTGTGTAATCAGTGCCAAGGTATTATTTTTAGAGCGTCCGATACGTCTCATATTTTTGATAACGGCTTTTCCTTCTGCGGATTTCATGAGAATCCAAGCTTCGTCAAAGAACTCAATGGTATCTTCATTTTCATTGCGTTCGCCAAAGTGGGTACAAAAGGCCCCAAGTGCAAACATGAGGGCTATGGAGTTTCGTTCGTGGTCTGAAATCTTTGTGGAGTCATCTTTTGGAAGCTTGAGGTTATTGACTTCTAGAATAGTGACTCGGGACTCATAGTTAAGTCCTGGAGTTGTGCCATCTGAGAAGGCTAGTTCCAAGATAGAATTCGTCACAATTGATGTAAGATAACGACCAACCGAAGCGATTTCAGAGGAAGTGGAGTCTCTAAGCACTTTTAGGACATGCTTAAATCCGACGTTTTCACCAGCTACTCGACGTTCTACGATAGCGTTAATGGCCTCTGTGATGGCTGTTTTCTGATCCATCGTCACGTCATCGACAGCTTGTAGCAGAAACTCAAGCATGTTCTTTGCGACCTCTACGGCTTGTTCCTTATCAAGGACTACAATGGGGTCTAGAACTCCGTGGTTTGATGGCAGTGAGCTATCCAGTGTCACAAAGTTAAAGTTGTCAATCTGTTTTTTGCGTTCGGGGTAGCGTCGTGCAAATTCAGGGGAGTTGATTACCTCTTGATAGTGATTTCTGAGTTCTCGTTTTGGGTCAATATAGAGGGTTTTAACATTTTGTAAAGCCACACTTAAAAAGATAATCTGAGCGAGGAAAGATTTTCCTTGTCCTGTCGCACCCGTAATAATGATATGTGGGTTCTTGGTAATCTTTCCGGCAATATCTTCTTTATTTCCGACTGTGGCATTGTAGAGGACGATATTTTTAGAGGAATCAATGGCTTTAGCGATAGTGTCCCAACGACCTGTCCAGTTGTCCACTCGGCCGATATACCAACCGATACGGTTCCCTGAGGACGTATTGGTAAAGGGCATGAGTTCTGAGAACCCACGAGCTGTGACCATGTGTGTCCAAGTACGTGTTTTCTTTTGAAGGTTTTCCCCGTAGAGTAGGGCTTGAAAGAGATAAGGTCCATCTTGAGAGGCTTCACTGATTTCAACGCCCATATCATCAAAATAGTTGAGAACTACTTGTCGTCTTTGACGAAGCTGATTGACACTAGAAGCAGAGACAATCAGATATGCTCCATATTCGATGATATCTTCCTTGTTTCCGACTTTCTTCATCAGGTCTTTTAGGGAAATAGAGCCCATGATGATTTCGTCTTGTTGGACGGTGTCCGTGTTTTCAGCTTCTTCCATGATGTTTCGATAACGGGTATTAGATCGCCCCATTCTCCCCTTAATTTTGTTGGTATCAATAAATTCTGCCTTAATGCGTAGTTCTACGGGAAAGTTCAATCGTTGGACAAATTCGCCTAGGTGAAAGCCGTTGAATTGCACAGGAAACTTCCCAACAGGAAGAATGGTCACAAAGGAAGAACCATAAGGACTTTCGAGCTTGAGGAAGCCTCCTTTTAGGACTTTAATTAGGGTGTCTGTGATATTAAATTGGGAGCGATTAGCGAGGACCTCCTTTTTGTAATGGGGAATATAGCGGAGGTATTGCATCCTCTGGTAGTAAAAGAGTTCTTCATTGGTTAGACGTTTGGCACGTAGGACGGAAAAAGCTTGGAAAATAGTGAATTCGTCACTTCTGTAATCGTCATACCAGGTGGGACTCAATGCGTATTCGTAACCAAGACCGTTTGCGATTTTCTCCGAAAACTCGTTAAAGCTCTCATAGGCCAAGTCTTTCACTGTTGCCCCGTGATTTTGTTTGCGTAAGGCCACTCCGACGACCCAATCAAACTGATAAGGAATTTCCATTTCATCCGTGAGACGGTCAACCGTGTAAAGAAGGAGTTCTTCTCCCAGTTCACGGCTATCATCTGCCAATGCTTCTGAAAAGTCCCTCATTTTCTCTTCTAAGAGATAGTCTTTGGGAATGAGTGAAATCTCAAAGGACTTGTTTTTCTGGAGTTTCTTCATCATTTGGGCAACTGTAATCTTGTGTTTGTCCTTTTTCTCTTCATCTGTAATAGTGATGGGAGTATTGGGAATGCGGTAATAAGCCACTACCGTTCGATCTTTTTTGAGGGCTAAATTTTCATGGGTTTTCCTAATAGGATAGGTTAAGGTAATACTCATAAGACCTCCTTTTCTATAGATTTGTTTTTTCAAAGACAATTTCTTCTACTGGCTCTATTCGGTCTTCATGATAGATCGCTTTTTTATTGAGCTTGAAATCCCAGAAGTAAATCAGGTAGTCCCCAATGAAAACGTGCATCTTCTTACCGTGTGGTTCGTACTCGGTGTAGAATTTAGCGAGTTTATAGGGGAGGTACCAGTAGAGCAGTAGTGAGATAGAGTGTGTGACTTTTGCGAGGGGGACCAGAATGAATCCTCCAAAGAGCAACATGGCCACAAAAACGACGGCAAAGACAATGAAAAAGGATAGTTGCATTGGTGTTGCGAAGTACCAAAGGCGAGTTCCCTTTTTTGTCTTGATTTCCTGGATCCAATAGGGGGCGTTCAAGCCCTTACTGTAGTCATAGAGTCTTTCGTCAGTCATACTTAAAGTCCTGAATCAATACCAAAGAGTCGTAGGAACCAGCCGACCACTTTTAGGATATCTTGTCCTTTTGCGATAGAGACGATGACGGCATAGAAACCAACGACTGAGAAGAGTTGAAGCCATGAACTGTTTCGCCAAGCTTTAATAGCCAACAAAACAGCGATAGCGGTGAGAATCCAAATTCCATCGCCTTGGAGGAAGGTACGTAGATTGTCTGTGTTCATAGAGTTCTCCTAATCTTTATCGTTTGCGTAGTTGAGAGGAATGGTGTGTTCTAGTTTTGTAACATAGTAGCTCTTGTCTTTTTCTGAGAGCGTGAAGGTGAAGTTTTCAGAGTGTGTCGTTCCTCCCACCTCAAAGGTTGCTTGTACATAAGCAATGAGATCAGCCCCATCTCTCTTAAGATAGGTGTAGTCAATCGTTTTAAAGGTGGTATTGGCTACAATAGCAACGTTCTTAGCAATAAGATTGAGGTTGTCTTGGTTAGTGGTATAGTTGGTAAAGAAAACCTTGAGGAGCTTTTCAACCTTCTTGTGTTGACTGTCTGAGACGTGGTCGTTGGCTGTGAGTTGGAGTTGATCGTCTTCGCTAAAGTGTCCAGCTTGTGAAGACTCAATCGCTGAGAACCAAGGAAGTCCAGAAACGTAGTATTTTCCCTCTTTTTCATCAAAGGGAATATTAAATCCCGTCACCAGTTCTTTTTCCTCGGTGTCTTTGTCATGTTGGATCATTTCCTTGTATTTGACCTTGTAGGTGGCTACCTTCCCTTCGACCGTGACTAATTGTGAGTAGAGCAGGGTACTTGGGTTACGCACTTGACCTTGTGCTTTAACGTCTGGAACGAAGTTATAGAAACTGTTGAGGTGTTCGACTTGTGCTTGTTGTTTATCCCCTTCTTGTGGGAGGGTGAAGTAGGCGTAGACATAGTCATTGAGGTAATACTGGAGCTTGTAGTCATACTTGCGATTAGCGTCTATAGGCTGTGCTTTTTGTTTTTGAGTCGCTTCCACTTGAGCTTGTAGTGTTCCCACTTTATTTGAGAGTGTGATGGCACGGACGGATCCCATAAGACCAACAAAAAGGAGGAACGAAATTCCTCCGATAACAGCTAGATTGACGGTCTTTTTCGTAGTAACTTTTAGCTTTGGTGGGCCTCCTTTCTTCTCCACCTTTTTAAAGTTTGAGAGGTATTCCCTTGCTTTTAGTAAGTATCGTTTAGCTTTTATCATAGGTCCTCCTTTTAGAGACTAGCAAGTTCAATGAGTTTGGAACCTTTGGCATAGAGTCGCTTATTGGCTTTTTCAATCTCACTGTTGATGTAGTAGTAGCCTCGTAACTCATTATGCAGTTGTTCGACTAACTCAGACTTTAGATCCTTGGCTTCTTCTTTTTTGAGAAGGGCATTTAGTTCTCCAGCCTTGGTCCAAGCTTGCTTGTGGTCTTTCTTTTTGAGTAATTCTCCGAGTTCGTTGGTAACTTGTCCAACTTTTGTTTCAAACATCGTTTTAGTGGCCATATCAATTTCCTTTCTAAATGTGTCGTGATTGTTTTTGATGGTCTGTTGAATATAGGCAATGAGAGAGGGACGCATCCGTTTATTGAGACTCAGTACCTGACCATCTAGTGTGAAACAGGCATGTTCATAGTCGTAGAAGCCCCTATCATCTGGAGGTTTTTCGGTGCATCTTCCAGCACATTCATAGTAGAAGTCCTTACCTTTCCTAAGGAGGATATACATGTTCCAAAACTCCTGATCAGGAAGAAGAAGGAAGTCTGCTTGATAGATTTTCTTGAGCATGGCCTTAGCCCTCTAGGAGGTCCTCGTAGCCAAGTGCTTGATAAATAAAGTCTGTATCAAACCAGAGCCAATCATTGATTTGAGTGTCGGTAGGGGTGTTGCCTGAAAAGAGATCTTCACAGATGGTGGTTAGGGTATCTATCCCACCACGTTCACGGACAGTGTTTAAGGTACTCAGTCCACCAGACCAGGCTTTAAAGTTGTTTAATGAATTGATTTCGACTTTGTATTCCATAAGGGATTTCCTTTCTAGTGTTCATAGTGTTTGTTGGTTTTGAGGAGTCTTAAGATAGCCTCCCCACGATCAGTAATTTCACCGCTATTTTGAATCATCTTCATGTATTCTGTTTGCATGATTTTGTCTGCTTCAGAAACGAGTGCGAGAGAATTTGCGACTTGGTAGGTTAACCAGCGAATGGTTCGTTCGATACTGTAGGGTTGTGGACTGGTTGAGAGTTTTAGGGGTTCAACCCCTCCAAAGAGCCTTTGCCATTTTTCATAGGGCTTATAGGCTCCAAACCGAGTGAGACCATCATAGACTTGGATTTCCTTGTTCACGATACCTCTTGCGATTTCTCCGAGGTCCACACCGTTGATGTATTCCTCCACAACCCCTTGGGCTTTCTGGTCTGAAAAGCGTAGTTCGTAGCGGTTCCAGATACCAAAAATCTCCAAGGATTCTTCCAAGGAGATATTTTCCATACGGGCGATTTCGTATCGCTTTTCATAAAAGTTGAAGTAGAGCTGGCTTTGACGACTCCCAAAGTAAAGGGAAAGACCGTGATTGGCTTCCATATCCTCGTTATCGGTGAAGGAGCCCCCACCTGTGATGTTCCATTTTCGAATGGTATCTAGGACAATTTCTTTGGCGTAGAGCTTATCAATGAGCTTTGGGATTTGGATATGTTCATCTTCGTGCCCATAGCCTTTATAGAGCTCGTCTAGGGCGATATCAAGGCGTTTTACCCTGACATCTTCGTAAGCATAGAGAATATTTTGAAGAAAGGTCTGCCAAGAAATCCCCTTGTGCTCTAAGAGGAGTTCCATCTCCCGACAGCCTTGACCAGAGAGTTGGAGACACGTTTGGTAGTTATTAGTCGCAGACTTATCAAAGAAATCGAAAATCCAAATGTTTCCCCGTTGCCACAAGTGGGTATAATTCATAAGCCGTGTTTCTTGGTCAGTAAATTCGCTTAAGTGACAAAAAAGAAAGTTCTCACAGAAAGTTTCTAAATCTCGCAAACTAGGGAAGGTTAGTCGCAAGTAGTCGATGTGAGCCCTGAGGTTGTTTTTGTGACACTCTTGATAATAACCGAGTTTTTCTTTGAGTTCTCGGAACTTGTCAATGGTGAGACCTCTTTCCCCTGCTTCATAGGAGCGGTAAGTTCTTATCGGTAAGTCAACGGCTTGTGCAAAGGCTTTTTGGCTGAGGCCTGTTTGTTTTCTGAAGTTTTTGATCTGAAAGGGACTTATTTTAGTCATTCATGGGAACACCTCCTTTTGACTAAGTGACACACTTTTTGGACCAAAGTGACACACTTTCTAAATCTTGAAATCCCAACTCCCACAAGGAATGAGGAGGGGTGGACGTGGCACTTTGGCCAAATGTAACCCCCCTATTAGAAATCGGGGGTTGAAGTCTCATCATGGCCTAGGAACTTCGGGCTACGGTCTGCGCCTGACCTGTGGTCAGGCTTGCCCTTGCCCTTGTCCTAGCCCATGATGACTAAGCACCGCTTCAACGGCTTTTGGATAAGATTTGCGTCCTCCCTCCTCAAAGTGGATGAGACTTTCAAGAAGGAGTTCTTCTTGAAAAGGATCGACTAGAATGGCGGATTCCGTCCGTTCAAAAACAATCCCTTGTTCTTGCAAGAGATAGATAATCTTTCGGAGCGTCGCCATTTTGAGGTCCTGTTCCTCCGCAAACTCCTTGAGCGGACGTCCATTGGTTTCATTGTTTAGAACTTCTTCCTCCTCTATTGGTTCAATCGGTTCTGGTTGTTGGTGGTCTTCTCCAAAGACTTCAAATTCTTCGCCATTGTATTCCATGATAGGGATTTTTGAGTAGGCATCATAGAAAGAGAAGCCTTGGTCAAGTGGTACGTAAGGGGAGAAGAATTCGCCAGCCAAGTCGCCATTATTAGCGATATAGCCTCGTCCTTTAACTTTGACCCCATTGATTTCATCGAGCTTTTTAAATTCTTTGGTTTTGTTAGCATCTCCAAACATCATGTCGTAACCTGTTGATTCCAAGTGGCCAACTGAGAGGCGTTTCATAAAGTTATCTCGAAGAGCTGTTTTGATAAATTCACCGTCAGGCCGTTGCATGGCAAAGATGATAAAGACGCCAGATTGACGCCCTTCTAAGACGAGCTGAGAGAGGTATTCCATGAGTTCTGACTGTAGGCTATAGTCACGGTCAATCTTGGCCATCAAAGCTGCCCACTCGTCGACGAGGATAAATTTGGGTGTCATGCCGTAGTGTGTAAAGTTCTTCCCAGCTTGAAATTTGGGTGAGGTCGACATGAGTTCATAGCGTTTTTCCATGAAGGCGACGTTCTCTTTAAAACACTGGATGATATCTTCTTTACTTGTATAGACACGACCATGAAAGACAGGAATCTTTTTGAGTCCAGCCAGATCAGAGTTCTTTGGGTCACAGATATCCACAAAGCCAATCTTAGCCAGTGCATAGATAATGGTCATAAGAACAACGGTTTTACCGCCACCAGTTCCCCCACCAATGAGCAAGTGAGGTTCTTCAATATAGTCCCAAGTGACGTCTGTCATAAGTTGGAGTTTAGAGCCCTTAACCTCGACCTCATTAATAGTGATACGGCTATCAATGCGGTTGATGGCAATGTCATAGGTGATGAAGCGTTTATCAAAGGTTTTATTACGAAAATCCCCGTTAAACATGACTTCAAGAGTTGACCCAAGATTGAGAAAACGGTCCTGAAATTTATTCCCTTCTAGGATAAAACGGACTTCAATCTTGTAGCGAGACTGTTTCAAGTACACCTGAGGAAGGACAATCTTTTCAATCGTTTTGTTTTCACGCCTGATATTCTTAATCAAATAGAGGTTATTTTCTATCAGGAAACGAGACAAAATTCGAAGACTATTGAGCTTTTGGAAGAAGACGATTTTCTCGTAGCACATGCGATTCAGTAGGTAAGACACCAAACAAGAAGTAACAAGAATACCCCCGATATAGTAAACTTGTGGCAAGGGATGGTCTTTTAATTCTTCTAGGTTAAGATAGCAATAATGTCCAATAGCCAACAAAGAAGGGAACCACCAGATAAACCAGGTGATTCCCCTAATATGACGATAAAAGGCCCTAACTCTTATCCCACGATAGGTAAAGAGCTTCATAGTGCATCACCTCCTAGTTTTCTTTCTTGTTGTCTAGAGGTTTATTTTCCTTAAGAGGTGTTCCTCCACTTTTTTTCTTGATTTTAGAAGCAAAGAGCTTGTAAATATCATTACGGTTAACGTGAGTGTGGGTGATCACAATATCTTCAAGTTCTACCTCTTCTCGATATTTAATCCCTAAATCTTCAATCTCAGACTGGGCCATATCCGCAATGGTGAAAAAGAGGGTTTCATGTTGGATAGAAGAATGAATCGCGACAACAATCCCTCGGATTTCTCCTGTGTTAACTTGGACGAAAGAGCCGTCAGGGTTGCGTTGGGTGCGGTCTTCTTCATAGATGATATCAGGGCCTTCAATGCCACGGAAAGATAGCTTTCCAAGGACTTCTGGCACGTTGAGACCATCTGTAATGACACGATAGGTCTTGTCCGCAATTTGTAGTTTTTCCCCGTAGTTTAATCCGATTTTAGCCATATGTATTTCTCCTTTACTTTCTTATTTTTTTAGGACCAATTTTTCCGCAAAGACATTGAGAGCTGGAGCAACTGAGTTGCCGTTTAGAGCTGTATCTGAGAGAAAAATCGGGTTGACCGCTTCTACGAGAGCATCTTCTGGGAAGACCGTTGTAGAAGCAGGGGTAATAACGTGGAAAGCCCCATGTTTTTCGCTATTAAGAATATGACGTTGGTATTTACCTTCTTTTCCAAAGATAAAGCGAGGTGCATTCCCTAGTTTTTCGTAGTAAGCAGGACCAATAAAGTCTGGTTTCATGATAAGTGTTTCTGGAATCATAGAATTTTCCTTTCTAAATTTAAGCAAAAGAAAAGAGTTAAGCTAATTGCTTCACTCTTGAATAATAGTGGGTAAATAGTTTACGTTTAAACTGTCGACTATAGAACTGAATATCACCACTAGGATAGCTGTTTCTTCGAGCTTCTTGGACTATATGATCTAGGTCAACAAGGGCTTGTGTATAGAGTTTAGCTTGTAGTTTAGGTGAGTAGTTAAACATGCCATAGGTGAATTCATAGTTATCATAGAGGCGTTTACATTGTAATGCGAAAAAAGTTAGTCATAATTTCTCCTTTATTGTAAGCGTAAAAAAGCTACTAAGATATAAGGAAGACTTAGTAGCTTGAGGGTAAGTCCATCTCAACAGATAGACAGCAGTAAAGAAAAGTTGTTTGGTTGGAAAGAACCCTCTTTCCACGGTGGCAACGTTTAGCAAGGTGCTTTGCATCAATTACCATCGCTTGCCCGGCCAATCTCTTTAGGTAGTCATTGTCATACCCTAGGGATTCTCTTACGCAACTCTGCGCAACCAGTTCACTTTACTATTCGGCAAAAGTGCTAAACGTCCGAAATGCGTGGAAGCCCACAAAATACTTGTTTTCATCTTCACTTCAACCCTAAAACGGACTTGACTTTACTTATCAAAACAATTACAATAAAGGTACGAAGATTAGTGTAGTTTGATAGTCAGTCCTCTGGTTGTCAGACGCACTTTTTATTTAATTGTCAATGATCGTAATGCTGAAAGTTCGGCATTATTATTTTTAAAACCGATATAACTATCAGCTATATTTAAATTATATAACCAATAGTTATATATGTCAAGGGATAATTTGAAAAAAATTTTTTAGAGGTTTAAAATGGAATTTTCGGAACGCTTAAAAGACCTTAGAAAACAAGCAGGGCTCACGCAAGTTGATGTGGCAGAAAAACTAGGAATTTCGCAACCAGCCTATGCTTCATGGGAACGTGGGGTCAAAAAACCAACACAAGACAATCTAGTCAAGATTGCACAGATTTTAAATGTATCAGTAGACTATTTAGTTGGGAATTCAGAAGAGAGAATAGATGAATTAGATAATATTGAATTACTTTTCCGTATGAATTCAAAAGGTCTGACTGAGGAAGAGAAAGAAATATTCAAAAAAGAACTAATTGAGTTTATGGAAGAACGGAAGAAGGCGTTTGATAAAGGAATGTGATTTCTATGAAAATAAAAGAATTGAGAGTTGAACGTGGTCTGACAAAAGTTCAATTAGCCAAGGAATTAGGTGTCAATAAAAGAACGATTCTTCGATGGGAGAATGATATGATGAGTATATCTTTGAAAAATGCTGTAAAGGTGGCAGAATTTTTTGAGATTAGTTTAGATGAGTTGGTGAGATAAATATTTATGGCAAGACAATTTTCAGGGACTATTGAAGAGGTTTTTAATAACTATGGAACAGTGTCTACTTTAATTGGTGGCACAAAGGTTAGTTTTTTCTTTTTTATAACACCGGATATGTTATATAAGGGTAAGTATCTCAAAATGGCTAGAAAAGTTACTTTTAGGTTGATAAATTCGCAAATAAGGGATGTTAAAGTAAAAATTGCGACAGATCTTTGCTCTTGCCCTGGGGAAAAAATCAAAAAATTTAAAATTAGCAAAAAAGATATAACAGACGTCAATGATTATCATGCTTATATCTTTCAACATTTTTATAAAGTAACCGATACCGAAATATTAGACGAGATAATTGATAAAGACATTGAGCTTAAAGAAGTTATTTTAAAATGGGTTTTAAAAATGGAGAAAAATATAAAATCTCAATTAACTAAGCTCTTAATGGAATCTTCCATTAACTCTTCGGAGTTTTATGAAGCTCTTGGCCAAAATAATTCTCTAAATCCTTTAAAAAATAAAATTTTTAAGATTTTAAAATCACGTTACATGTTTCGAGCTGAATTTGAATTATTTAAAATCGATAAAACTGATAATAATGATGCGGCATCCATTAAATTAGTTGATGTTCCACTAACTCTTTTCTTCGAAAATTTAACCATTGATGAGTTAAGTAAGGTTTACAGCTATGTGATAGAATTTTTTCATACAAGGTTTAATAATGAATCCGATTCATATAAATTTTTGATTTATTCTAAGCAAATGTTTGCGGAATTATCAATTATTAGAAATGCTTCTGCTCATGGAAATCCACTAATCCCCACTATTTTGGATGATTCATATAGTCCAAGTTTCTTATTTGATTTGAAGTCAGTTTGGCCCCATCATAATTCAGGAAATAATGTTGAAGAAGAATGGGAACTTTTTCATGCAATCCGCTGGTCAACTAGAATGTTGGCAAAAGATGGGATAGCTCCTATATATGCGGGAAGTCCGCAATTGACAGCTCTTTATATTTCGAAATATATTTTAATAAATCCGGCACGAAGATCTTTTTTTTCATTCTTATTTGTAGTTTTATGCTATTTCAGATTTATTAACATTAAAGAAAGAGAAAGCTTTTATCACGATTTTAGTTTATTTATGATTATTCCGGAACATTCTTTAGAAGATGAAGTAGAGAATAATATTTTCTTTAATTATCCTAAAGATAATTCGGTAATGAAACAAATATTTATTTTTACTTACGTACTCTTTAGTGACGAATTTTGGCTATATCTTCCATTGATTCATTAAAAAAAGGTGGACAAGCGTCCACTTTTTTTATACAATCAACTAAACCAAAATAGTTTAGTTTTGTCATTCATACTTAAAGGAGGTATCGTTCTTTGGATGAATTGTATACAAGAGTAAGTAATGCAACAAAACAAGCGTTATATCAGTTTATGAAGGACCAAGATATTTCTTTGCTGAACTATCATTTTGATTATTATTTTCGATTTTGTATTCAACAAAATAATATTCAAGTAATTCCTCATCATTTCTCCAGTCATAAGATAGAAGGATTAACAGTAGTAGATAAGTTAGGAATCAGTTTTTCTTTTGAGATAGATAATCTAAAAGTAAAACAGAATTTTACACTGTGTCATGAATTAGGTCATTTTATACTTAAACATGATGGAAATTATTTTGCAGAATCAGTTGATAATCAAGATAATTTACTAGAGCGTGAGGCAAATATTTTTTCTGCTGTAGTACTAATGCCTGATATTGTCCTTCTTTCAAAAATCTACTATAGTTGCGATACTTTCCATCAAGTACAAAATAGTCTAGAAGTTTCAAAACAGGCTTTATTTTTTCGTCTTTTGGACTTTCTACGGGAATATTATCCTGATAAAGATAGTGAAATCAAACAAGCGGTTGAGACTTACATTGAAGGGAAGAATGCTTCTATTTTTCGTTTGTTTCATGATATTAGAGAACAAATTATCGAGGAGTTCCATCAGTTTCAACCTTCCCTTATTAATCAGGTTAAGCAGAGAGTTAGAAAAGTAGGCTTTACAACCAGTCAAGAATATCCAGATTTATTGAACCAAGATAACTGGAAAGCAATCAAGGAAGAAAGTATTAATTTAAAAACGTGGCTTATTTATAATAAAGGGAAGTCGATTGCGTATGTTTGGGATAAAGAAAAATTCTCAGATGAAGAGGCAAGAAAAAAGGCAGAAATACAGTTACTATTAATGTGAGGAGAACTATGTATCAGCCAGAAAAACTAAAAGCTCGTAGAAAAGAGCTAAGAATGACTCAAAAAGATATTGCAGATCAATTAGGTATTAGTTATCAAGCCTATTCTGCATGGGAACGTGGAGTAAAAGAACCGTCCAAGGAAAAAGTCCAACGACTAGAACAAATACTAAGAGTACCAAAAGGTTACTTTACAGAAATTGAGATTGTTCGTCTGTATAATACATTGTCGAATAAAGGTAAAAATCAAGTAGTAGACTATGCCCGTGACTTGGTACAAAAAGAGAAGACTCAACAAGTAATATCTGTTTCAGAAAATCTCTATGAGTACCATGTATACGAAAAGATGTCGGCTGGTATCGGTGCTTCTGTTTATGATGATCGAAATTATGATACAGTCTACTTTAACGAAGAACTGGCGCATGATTTTGCTTCATGGGTATCGGGGGATTCAATGGAGCCAAAATATCAAAATGGGTCTGTAGCTCTTATCCGTGAGACAGGTTTTGATTATGATGGAGCAGTCTATGCTGTAGTGTGGAACTTTCAGACCTTTATCAAGAAAGTCTACCGTGAGAAAGAGGGGCTACGCCTAGTTTCTATTAACAAGGATTATAAGGACATCTATATTCCTTATGATGAAAACCCTCGTATTGTGGGTAAAATTGTAGGAGACTTTATGCCATTAGAGGTATAAGTTAGGAGAATACCATGGGAATGACGTATAAAGCAAAATTAGAAAAAGCTAAAATGAGGAATATCACTATCCCCTCAGAAATTTTGAAAAAAGATATTGTGGGCGTATATAAGTTTTTTGCCATTTTAGAAGATGAAAAAGTCTGTTTTTATATTGGAAAATCAACTAATATCAGAGAACGATTGTTGTCTTCAAACGGCCATATTCATTTGTTTTTTAAAGAATCAGAGAAGTTAGTACCGTCTGAAATTAAATATTATCTTGATCAAAATTATGAGATTTTAGTTGAAATAGAAGAGGTTGATTACTTCGATACGGACTTTAGCAGAGCATCTCATCGACTTTCTTTGGCTGAAATAACTGAAATTGTTAAATATCAAAGTATAGGACAATGTTTGAAGCAACTACCAGAAGGCATAGGAAAAGGTGAGATGGAATATTGGGAAAACAAATATAAAAGAGATAGATAATGGGCTATTTTGATTGTTCACGAGAACCAAAATCTGATATTGCTTTTGTAGATATGAGATTTTTCTATGCTAGTGTTGAGTGTGTGGAACTTGGATTGTATCCTTTAAGGACCTCGCTTTGTGTGATGAGTAGAGTAGATAATTCGAACGTACTTATCATAGCTTCCTCTCCAATGTTCAAGAAAGTCTTTGAGAAATCGAACGTAGGGCGAAGCTATGATTTACCCTTTGATATTTATACTAGGAAATTCTCAAGTCTTTCCTAGGGATTATGTCAAATAAGTTGATATTGAATTGATTTTAAGAGAAATGGCAGAGCAGGTAGCTATTCGATTGAGAAGAGCTCACAAAAAGTGTTGTACGGTCTCTATCTCCATAGGCTTTTCAAGGAATGAAATGACCTATCCAGGCTCAGATGAAGGTAGAGCCGACTAATAATACTAGAGTTATCACAGACCATGTTCTGTTATTGTTTAGAAAGAAATATGATTCAGGAGCAGTCAGAATGTAGCCGTTAGTTATTCAAATTTTGTAGATGATTCTATCCAGATTATCTCGTTATTTGATGATGTAGAGAAAATTGATAAATAAGAAAGGCTCCATACAGCTATTGATACCATCCGAAATCAATTTGGATTTACTACAATTTAAAAGGGGAACTCTTGGCTAGAAGCATCAAGAAGTTTAGAGCGAAATAAGTTGATTGGTGGTCATTCAGCTGGTGGACTAGATGGTTTAAAATGATTGATAGAAGTTATCTTCCCTTCCAGTCAGCAAGGGAACATCAAGATAGGGGAATGATGAAATGGATGGGCTTCTTCCTTTCAGAACATACAACCTCATTGACAGATGATAAGAACAAGGTTGATATGAGTAGCGAGTTGACTAAGTTAGATAAACTCACCTTGATTAACCAGTTGTATGTTGGTAGGTTGACAGGAATATTTGAAGTCAAATCCGACAAGAGAAAAGAAGGATACACTGGACAGGTAACAGAAATCAGCACGTCTGAAATCACAATAAAAACAGCTGATAAGTACCAGCTACTTCAAGTGGATAATATTTTGGGAATCAGTTTAATGGAGGAATTGAGCGGTGAGTAGGAGAGAAATTTATAAAGATAAATTACAGTTTGACTATTTCTCGAATTCGTATATTAAGTTTGAAGAAGACTTCTACAAGTATTCAGCTATGGATGTACCATTGACATTCCTCACTGATGATATACTAAGAGAAATGGCCATGAGTCAAAAGAACTATTTCAAACTCAATAAGGAGAATAGCAAAGATGGACGAGATCACTATTTCTACTTCAAAATTGAAATGAGTGATGAAAGTAAGATGGTTAGGAAGTATCAGTATTTGCAGGTGTTTAGAAGTGTACAGTGAAAATTTATATAGTTTGATGGCCTAAGTCAATTAGGCTCAAGTATGATATAATAAACAATACGAAAAGGAGTCATGTGTGTATGTGTTCAAGTATTGATATATTAGAAAAAGCATTTCAAGATATAATAAACAATAGTGACGAGATTAAAAGAGGAATCTCTGAAATTTTATTGGACAAAAAAGAAGTAGATAATGCTAACTATGAAAAAGAAGTTGAATACATCAATGGTATTACTTCTGATTTCACAATAACTGATGGTCAATTCCGCCTATTGTCTACTCTTGAATGTAAACGAGCTGATATTGGTGTGACAGAGTATGTCAGAGGGATTGGGCAACTATTCCAATATGAGTATTTCTTTGAACAAAAAATTTCTCCGAGAAAGTTTTCGGAATATTTATATGATGAAGGAAAAGAATATAATACAGCAATTGTAATCCCATCTGATTTCTATAAGAATACAACACTAAATATTGGACGTTTTAAATACCCTAAATCAACTAAAATAATTGAAATCAATTTAGCATCGAAAAATGTCCGAGAAATTGATAGAAAACTTTTAGATGAGTTTGCTAAAAAAGACTCTAATACAACTGCTATTTCATCATACTACTT
The DNA here is from genome assembly GCF_001808655.1 of Streptococcus sp. HMSC078H03. Classification (NCBI taxonomy): domain Bacteria; kingdom Bacillati; phylum Bacillota; class Bacilli; order Lactobacillales; family Streptococcaceae; genus Streptococcus; species Streptococcus sp. HMSC078H03. The sequence goes on along the minus strand of NZ_KV794072.1, from coordinate 90,439 downwards.
ACGTGACAATCGAATTTTTGAGTATTTTATAGCTTTACAATATATAAACTATTGGCATTTTCTTAATCCTGGCTCGAATGAGCCATTGAATAGAAAAAAGATGGAAGAGCATCTCAAAAAGACAGAAACAATCAATAATGGAAACTGGCGAAACGTCTTTATTACTCTAGCTTCTTTAGGATTTACTGATAGTAAAAATCATCTGACAAGTAGTGGAAGAAGAATGGCTATGTTGGACTTATCTGAGTTTTCATATACCTTATTTGATGCTTATATTAAACCATACATTAAAGTTTTGCTGGCTACTTTAAACAATAATCGTGATTCAAATACTGGGAAAGTAAATTTAAGTAATCAAGAAATTGTTGAAAAAATAAAAGAAGAATACAGCAATAAAGAGGTTCTGTATTTGACTGAGAGCAGGGGAAGATATGTTTCCAGTTGGTTAAATATTATGCGTGATGATTATGGATTTGTAGATTTTAAACCAAGAAATAATACAAGAGAAGTCAAATATGATCCATTTGATCTGTCGAAAGATGATTTAATTCAAAAAATAAAAGAGCAACCCATTGCTAAACGATACTGTGAAAAGTTCTATGAACTTTTAAGAAATGGAGATTTCAATAACTAATGAATACTGGTTATACGATTTTGGAAACTTTTGTGGGAGCTGGAGGTTCTCACTTAGGATTCATGCAAGAGAATTTTAAGACAGTCTATGTGAATGACTTTGTAAAAGAGTGTTTAGAGACTCTTACTTTTAATAATCCAAATTTAGCAGAAGAAAAGGCAATTATTGACAATACACCAATTGAGGAGTTGAAGCCCTATGAATTATTAAAAGAAACTGGACTGAAAGCAGGTGAGCTTGATGTAATGTTCGGTGGAGTTGTCTGTAAAGGCTTTAGTCTAGCTGGTGAAAGAAGTCCAAATGATGAACGAAATACATTATATAGAAAGCAACTTGATCTCGTTGAGGCTTTTAAACCAAAAATTTCTATTGTGGAGAATGTTCCGGGTATTGTAAATGCAGAAATTCTGGACCCTGAAACACCAACAGAAATCAAAGAGCAGGTTGATGAGATTTGGCAAAAATTAGAACGCTATAAAGGGCAAAAAGCAAGTCTCAGAAAAGTCAATGGAATAACAGAGGAGTTTGAAGAGGAAGGTAAAGCATTACGATATGAGAAGGCTGACATGATGAAGTCATTAAAACAGGATGGATATCTTATTTCAGTTATTGATGACCTTTATCAGACATATGAAAGACTTGGCTATACTGTTGTTCATAAAGTGTTGAATGCTGCTTGGTATGGTTCAGCAACAAAACGTGAACGTGTTATTATTGTTGCAGTAAGGAAAGACCTAAAATTAGAATATAAATTTCCTGAACCTCGTTTTATGAGCAAGGATATCTTTAAAAAAGATATGCCGGTTGATTATTTAGATCTTCCTAAACCTAAAACAGTTAATGATGCATTGAGTGAAATTGACTATACAGATGAGGAAGATTTGGATAATGTTCCGATGAACCACAATGAAAAAACTGTACGTCGTTTTAAATATATCCCTGAAGGTGATTCAATCGCAAATCATATTGATGAATTGCCGGCTGATTTAAAAATAAGTAAGTTTTATTCTCGTGGTTCTACAATGAGATTAGCTGGTTATGAACCCAGTCCTACACTGGTTCCTGGCCATAGTAATTTCCCAGTACATCCACGAGAACATAGAAGTATCACTGTTAGGGAAGCTGCAGCAATCACCGGATTCCCTTTGGATTATAAATTCTTTGGCAATCATTCTAAACGTTGTGAACATGTTGGAAACGCAGTTCCCCCAGCATTAGCAAATGCATTAGCAAAAGAATGTAATATACTTTTAGATGAGTATTATCAAAAAGGAAAAAAATGATTAACAAAAAGACAGTAGCATAATTTGATTTGCTACTGTCTTTTATCTTACCCATAATATTCTATTTTAGACGGCTTAATAACCTCATTATAGAAATTCTCTACGCTCATCATAACATATCCTTTTGATTGTTCAGGTATTGACAGGACAAGTTCTTCATATGAAGGTAGAGAAGTAACGTCATTTAGCAAGACATTCAATTCTTTGGTCTTGCAAAGTTGGTATAGTTCATTGCTGAAAGTAGATAGTTGCTCTGAATGATTAGAATGAAAAACATTCTTTTGGATTCTAATGTCTAGGTTTTGGATAAAATCATATAGATTATCATAGATTTCTGAGTTGATTTTCATTCAAATGACCTCCTCTTTAGTTTTGCAATTCATTGTATTTCTTGACGGCTTCTTTATAAGCATCAGTACCTTCTTTATAGTACTCATGTTCAGTACCACTGATATCAACGGTGATGACTCCATCAGAATGTTTGTAAGTCACTTCTTTGGCTGAAGCATCATCACCAGAAAGTTCAAAGGTATTGTTTTTACTATTGATGGTGAATTTGTCGTACTCTCCCTTCTCAATCGTACCTGCAGTACCTTTGACAGTGAATGACAACTCATTTCTTAGACCATTCTCGGTATCAATCCAGTAGTAGTTGCCATCTAGGTTGTTTTGTGATGAGCAAGAAATGAGAAGAAAAACTGCTAGGACAAGAAGCAGAAGTGATAAGATTTTTTTCGTGATGAATTTCTCCTTTTCTACTATTATAACAGATAATTCTTTCTCTATTATTAATAAGTGAAGTTCGTATAAACGGAAAATGATTGAAATAAACATTTATTAAACCAAGTCTTACGACTTGTGGCAAATTTAATTAAATATTTTGCCTCCAATTAGCCACACTTTTTATAGAATTAATAGGAACAATAAGGTTATCTTCCTATTAATATGTTTGGTTGGAATCCTAAATATAGCGTTTTACGATGTAATGGGAAGTATGGCGAATAAATCAACTATGTTCAGCAAACAAAGCTTAATTAGACTATATAAGCTTGAAAATAAAGGGTTTGTCCAATGTGGGCAAGCCTTTTTCTTATGTTTTGCCCCCGATTTCTAAATTTCAGTTCGTTTTGATTATAGAAGTAGCGCAAACAAAGCTTAATTAGCTTATTAAAACAAGGTCCTTTTCGGATCTTGTTTTTTTGTACTAAAATAATTAGTTAGTATCTGCCAATCAATCCGTGATTGAGAGTAAACAATTTTAAAGAGTGGATATGGTTTTGGTTGATAGATTCTATTTCCTAACTTTTTAAGATATGCTATAATATGAATATGTTTGATAATTATATTGTACCTGTATTTTTTGGTGGTGGAGCTCTTGCTCTACTAGGTTTAGTGTTATTTGGTTGGGCTTTGCCTTCATTTTTGAAGGGTAAGTGGTCTTATTTGATTTCTTTGCTAGGTTTAGGTTTGGTTGCTTTTGCCTATTTTGATTCGGCGATTGTTATCACTTATAAAATCTGGCTTGGATTGCTAGGTGTTATCATGGTTGGTTGGGGACTTCCTTTCAACAATCGCAAGGGACGCCGTGCAATGACTATTTTTTGGGCCATCATGGCAATCGTTGTAGGTATTGCTGCTATTGCATTTACTATTGCTTATGGTGTTATTAACCGCCACTAACATGAAACTGTAAAACATGCTATAATAATGGCATGTTTTATTTTATGACCCTATCATTTATTATCATGCCTGCCTTGGGCTGCTTCTTAATAGGTTTGGCTTTTGCTAAACCAGATCGTTGGGACTTTTCTTGGATTTTATCCTTAATAGGTTTGGTGGCCTTTATTTCTTCTTTTTGGCATATAGCACGTGTAGATTTATGGTTTATGCTAAGTTATAGTGTTGGTCCTTTTTTGATGGGATTTGGTTTCTCCTGGGATCTAAGTAAGAAACGTCGTAGGCAGTTATTATTATTAGGGGCATTTTTCCTTGTCTTTTTTGTGATTCTGTACTATCTTATTGTGCGAATCCTGAATACAGCTGTTGTCTAAAGGAGGGCTGTTGTGATGTTGCTAGATTTAGAAGAGAAGACACGTGTGCTTGTAGAAGATATTGTTGAACGTTCCGCTATTGGGCGAGGAGCTATCTTTGTTTTGGGGTTGTCTTCCAGTGAGGTTGCTGGTGGGACTATCGGAAAAGCCTCTAGCCGTGAAATTGGTCAACGAATTGTGAAAACTATTCTTGAGGTTTTGGAAGCTAAAGGGATTTACTTGGCTGTTCAGGGCTGTGAACATTTGAATCGTGCTTTGGTTGTTGAGCGTGAGCTTGCCATGGCTAAAGATTTGGAAATTGTGAATGTTCTTCCGACCTTACACGCTGGGGGAAGTGGTCAGCTGGCCGCTTTCGATTATATGAAGGATCCTGTTGAGGTGGAGGAAATTGTTGCTCAGGCTGGTATTGATATTGGGGATACCTCTATTGGTATGCATGTGAAGAGGGTCCAAGTTCCTCTTCGTCCGATTATTCCAGAATTAGGCGGTGCCCATGTGACTGCTTTGGCGAGTCGTCCTAAGTTAATTGGTGGCGCTCGTGCGGAGTATCTAGCAGATCCTATTCGTAAAAACTAAAAAGTATCGGACAAGAATGTCCGATACTTTTTCTGTTAGCTGGGCTTTTCGTTTTAATGATGGCGCTTGGCATAATCAACAAATTTGAATTTTTCAAGTTTGTGGCGACTTTCCGTAAATTGGAACTGTTTTCCATTGTTTAAATAAACTTTTGAACGGACACAGACGACGTGCTGGTCCTTACCTAGGTCGATAAGAATCTTATCCTGATCGGTAGCATTATCGATAGTGATTTCTTTAAAGGCGTGGGAAATGCTAAGGTTGAGCTGATTCTCAATGTAGTCGTAAATAGAGTATTCAGCAATGCTACGGTTTAGTTGAGGAACAAGGCTTGCATCTAGGTAATCAATATCTATAACAGAGGCACAGCTATCAACGACTCTTTGACGAACAACACGCCAGACCTGTCGGCTATTAGAAAAACCAGTTCTTTCTGAGAGTTTGGAATCAACGATGATTTTATCCAGAGAAATAACGTTGGTTTGCGAATTAAGGCCTTGTTGTTCTATTAGTTCTTGGTAACTAGTAAGGTCAGACACAGGAAAGTTGATTTGTTCCTGGTTAATAACCTGAGAACCAGAGCCATGAATTTTTTTGACCAAGCCTTCTTCAACGAGTAAGGTTAATGCCTTTCGTATAGTATCTCTACTAACCTGGTAAGATTGAACCAGTTCTTGCTCGGTGGGGAGGAAGTCTCCCACTTGATACTTTTGCTCATGGATAGCTTTTTCTAAATCTTTATAAATAATCTGATATTTTTTCATCTTTCTCCTCATTTGTAGGTAAAAAAACATACAACCGATGTTTTTTTACAAAAATATGTTAAAAAATCCCGGAACACTTGCAGACAAATTTGCAATCGTTTACAATCAGTTTATCAAGTCAATCAGATATTGTCAAAAAAGAAAAGGAGATTCAAATGGGTAAATTTGAACAAGAAGCCAAAGATCTGCTTGCTGCAATCGGTGGTAAAGAAAATGTGACTGCTGTCACTCACTGTGCGACGCGCATGCGTTTTGTTCTTGGTGATGACAAGAAGGCAAATGTGAAAACAATCGAAGCCATTCCTGCTGTTAAGGGGACTTTCACCAATGCAGGTCAATTCCAAGTTATCATTGGTAATGATGTGCCAATCTTTTATAACGATTTCACTGCTGTATCAGGGATTGAAGGTGTTTCTAAAGAGGCTGCTAAATCAGCTGCCAAGAGTAACTAAAACCCAGTTCAGCGTGTTATGACAACCTTGGCGGAGATCTTTACACCTATTATTCCAGCTTTGATTGTTGGGGGGGCTTCTTCTTGGTCTGCAAAATGTCTTGGGTAGTATCCAATTCAGTAATCTAGGTGGTAAAACAATTGTTGAGGTCTCGAAATTCTGGGAAGGTGTTAATGAAATTGTTTCAGTCATCAGTGGTGCTATCTTTGGTTTCTTGCCAGTAGGTATCACATGGTCTGTCTCTCGTAAGATGGGGACAAGTCAAATTCTTGGTATTGTACTTGGGATTTGCTTGGTTCATCCTAGCTTGCTTAGTGCCTATGAATATGCGGCTCACAAGGCTGCAGGAGATATTCCACACTTTATCCTTGGTTTTGAAAAAGTTGGTTACCAAGGACAAGTTATTCCTGCCCTCTTGGCTGGTTTAACACTTTCTTACCTTGAAATTTTCTGGCGTAAATACATTCCAGAAGTTATCTCAATGATTTTTGTACCACTCTTGTCATTGGTTCCAGCAGTTATCCTTTCTTACGCTGTTCTTGGTCCAATTGGTTGGTGGCTTGGAGGCCTTATCTCAGGTGTGGTATTGGCCGGTTTGACTGGTCCTGTTAAATGGCTCTTCGGTGCAATCTTTGGTGCCATCTATGCACCATTTGTTATCACTGGTCTTCACCATATGACTAATGCGATTGACCTTGAGTTGGTGCGTACTGCTGGTGGTACTGGTTTATGGCCAATGATTGCTCTCTCTAACATTGCACAGGGTTCAGCAGTATTTGCTTACTACTTTATTAAACGTCACGATGAACGTGAAGCACAAATTTCACTTCCGGCAACTATTTCAGCTTATCTTGGTGTTACTGAACCAGCACTTTTTGGTGTTAACGTTAAGTATGTCTATCCATTAGTAGCAGGTATGTCTGCGTCTGCCTTGTCAGGCTTGCTTTCAGCGGTTTTTGGAGTTCAAGCAAACTCTATTGGTATCGGTGGTCTTCCAGCAATCCTCTCAATTAAACCTCAATATTGGGCAATCTTTGCGATTATCATGATTGTCGATATTGTAGTTGCTATGGTATTGACATTCCTCTTCCACAAAACTGGATTTTTAACGAAAACAGAGGAAGATGGGCACGCACAAGAAGCTCTTAAAGAAGCTTCAGAAGGTTTGGTACAACCAACGGTTCTTGTTGAATCAGCAGAGGTTGTTAGTCCACTTGCTGGCCAAGTTAAACCACTTAGCCAAGCCACAGACCCAGTCTTTTCATCAGGTGTAATGGGACAAGGTGTTGTCATCGAACCAAGTCAAGGCGAATTGGTTTCACCAGTGAATGGTACAGTGACAGTACTCTTCCCAACTAAGCACGCCGTAGGTATCGTTTCTGAAGAAGGTGTTGAAATGCTAATGCACATTGGTATGGATACGGTTAGTCTTGACGGAAAAGGTTTTGAGGCTCATGTTGAACAAGGTGATAAAGTTGTTGTTGGTCAACAATTGATTAGCTTTGATATGGATGTTATCAAAGAAGCTGGTTTGGTCACTGAGACTCCAGTTATCATTACAAATCAAGATGATTTCCAAGCAGATGTTGAAGGAAATCTTCCACGTGATATCAACCGTGGGGATGATCTCATGACTGCAACGCGTACAAAATAATGACACATAAGGGGTGGAGGCATAAAGGCCCCACCCTTTGAGTTAAAAAATAGAAAAGGAATGGAATATGGCACTAGATAAAACAAAGGTTGTTTACCAAATTTATCCAAAATCATATAAGGACACTACAGGAAATGGAATCGGTGATTTCAGAGGAATCATTGAAAAAATTCCTTATCTAGCAGAGTTGGGCGTGGATATGGTTTGGCTCAATCCTTTCTATCCGAGCCCACAACGTGATAATGGTTACGATATTTCAGACTACACAGCTGTCAACCCTGTCTTTGGAGATATGGCTGATTTTGAAGAAATGGTCCGTGTCGGTAAAGAGCACAAGATTGACTTCATGCTAGACATGGTGCTTAACCATTGCTCAACAGAGCATGAGTGGTTCCAAAAGGCATTAGCTGGGGATAAGTATTACCAAGATTTCTTCTTCATCCAAGACCAACCAACCGATTGGTTGTCTAAATTTGGTGGTTCTGCCTGGGCTCCTTTTGGAGATACAGGGAAATATTATCTTCACCTCTTTGATGTGACCCAAGCTGACCTCAATTGGCGCAATCCAAATGTTCGCAAGGAGTTGTTCAAGGTGGTCAACTTCTGGCGTGACAAGGGAGTCAAAGGTTTCCGTTTCGATGTAATCAATTTGATTGGGAAAGATGAGGTCTTGGTAGATTGCCCTGAAAATGAAGGGAAACCAGCTTATACGGATAAACCAATTGTCCATGACTATCTTCGTATGATGAATGAAGCGACCTTTGGTTCTGATGATAGCTTTATGACAGTTGGAGAGATGTCATCGACAACCATTGACAACTGTGTTTTGTATTCAGCACCGGAGCGCCACGAGTTGTCTATGGCCTTTAACTTCCACCATCTTAAAGTAGACTATGAAGATGGTCAAAAATGGACCATTGCTCCCTTTGATTTTGAAGAGCTCAAGCGTCTCTATCATACTTGGGGCAAGGAAATGAGTGAACGTGGTGGTTGGAGTGCCCTTTTCTGGAATAACCATGATCAACCTCGTGCTTTGAATCGCTTTGTGGATATTAAAAACTTCCGTAATGAAGGAGCGACCATGCTCGCTGCTAGCATTCATTTGTCACGTGGAACACCTTATATCTACATGGGCGAAGAGATTGGAATGATTGATCCAGACTATGATTCGATGGCAGATTATGTGGATGTCGAGTCCATGAATGCTTACCAGATGCTTTTGGATCAAGGTAAGTCTCCTGAGCAAGCCTTCAAGATTATCCAAGCTAAGTCACGAGATAATTCTCGTACGCCAATGCAATGGGATGCTTCTGAAAATGCAGGTTTTTCAACAGGCACTCCATGGTTGAAAGCTGGTAAATCTTATAAAGACATCAACGTTGAAAATGAAATCGACGGACCAATCTTTAAATTCTATAAAGAATTGATTCGCTTGCGTAAAGAAATGCCTATCATCTCAGAAGGCAGCTATCAGCCAGCACTTGAAGATAGTCAACAAGTCTATGCATTTGAACGTCACTTAGATGGTCAAAAACTCTTGGTACTCAATAATTTTTATGGAAGTGAAGCAGAAGTGGAGATTCCAGCAGAATACCAGTCAGGGCGCGTGCTCTTATCAAACTATGACGATGCAGAGCTTGCTGAAAAGGTAAGTCTTAAGCCTTATCAAACCCTAGCAATCTTAGTTAAATAAGCCAAACTTTCCTCAGTAAATGCTTTTGCTGGGGAATTTTGTTATAATGAAAGCACTTTTAATGTTGATGGAGGAAGTGTAATGACACGCTTACAAGATGATTTTTATGATTACGTCAATGGAAAATGGGCGGAGACCGCTGTAATTCCTGATGATAAACCTTCAACCGGTGGTTTTATGGACTTGGACCAAGATATCGAAAACTTGATGTTGGATATCACTGGAAAATGGCAACGAGGTGAAGAATTGCCCGAAGACAGTATTCTCCAAAACTTTGTCAAATATCATAAGATGGTAGCAGATTTTGATGCAAGAGAAGCAGCTGGTGTGGCTCCAGTCATGCCCTTGATCAATGAAATCAAGGCCTTGTCTTCTTTTGAAGACTATACCAGCAAGTTAGGCACCTATGAACTAGCTGGCAAACCAAATCTCTTGCCATTTAGCGTGTCACCAGACTTTATGAATGCTCAAATGAATGTCTTGTGGGGAGAAGCACCGGCTCTCATCTTGCCAGATACGACCTACTATGAAGAAGGTAACGAAAAAGGTCCAGAATTACTAGCTATCTGGCGCCAAATGATGGAAAAACTCTTGGCAAAATTTGATTTCTCAGAGGAAGAAATCAAAGATATCCTGGATAAGGTCATTGCAGGGGATGCAGAATTGGCCAAATATGTCTTGTCGAACGAAGAAAAATCAGAGTATAACAAACTCTACCATCCCTATGAGTGGGCGGATTTCAAGGCCTTGGTTCCAGAATTGCCACTCGATGCCTTCTTTACAGAAGTGATCGGACAAACTCCAGATAAAATCATCGTGCCAGAAGAGCGTTACTGGAAGGAATTCGCACCAACATTCTACTCAGCAGCCAACTGGGAGACCCTTCATGCTGCATTGAAACTCGGCGCAGCTCTTTCTTGGACTCTATTTTTGACGGAAGAAATCCGTGTCTTGGCTGGTGAATATAGTCGTACGATTTCAGGTATTCCAGAACCTCGTTCCAAAGAAAAAGCAGCCTTGTCATTAGCAGAAGTGCCTTATAGCCAAGCGCTTGGATTATGGTATGCGGGAGAAAAATTCTCACCAGAAGCAAAAGCAGACGTAGAGCATAAAGTTGCAACTATGATTGAGGTTTACAAGGCTCGTCTAGAAAAAGCAGATTGGCTCGCCCCTGAGACTCGTGAAAAAGCAATTGTCAAACTCAATGTCATCACACCTCATATCGGTTACCCTGAAAAGTTACCAGAAACTTATGCCAAGAAGATTATCGACGAGAGCAAAACCTTGGTTGAAAATGCTCAAGCTCTCTACGAAATTTCAATTGCTCATAGCTGGAGTAAGTGGAACCAACCAGTTGATCGAAGTGAATGGCATATGCCAGCAAATATGGTCAATGCCTACTATGATCCGCAACAAAACCAAATTGTATTCCCAGCAGCAATTTTGCAGGCACCTTTCTATGATCTTCACCAATCGTCATCAGCTAACTACGGCGGAATCGGTGCAGTCATTGCCCATGAAATTTCACACGCTTTTGATACCAATGGTGCTTCCTTTGATGAGAATGGTAGCTTGAAGGACTGGTGGAAACCAGAAGATTACGAAGCCTTTACCGCTCGCACGCAAAAAGTCATCGATCAGTTCGAAGGCCAAGACTCTTACGGTGCTAAGATTAACGGGAAATTGACCGTCTCTGAAAACGTAGCGGATCTTGGAGGCATCGCTGCAGCCCTTGAAGCCGCTAAGAAAGAGGAGGATTTCTCAGCAGAAGAATTCTTCACCAACTTTGCTCGCATCTGGCGCATGAAAGCTCGGACAGAATATATGCAACTCCTTGCAAGTGTCGATGTCCACGCACCAGGAAAACTCCGTACCAATGTTCAACTACCAAACTTCGACGAATTCCACAAGGAATTTGACGTCAAAGAAGGCGACGGCATGTGGCGTGCCCCAGAAGATCGTGTGATTATTTGGTAATAATGATGAAATCTGTCCAAAAATGGATGGATTTCTTTATTTTTGTCGTTGTAAGGGTTTACATAACGACTAGAAAACGCTATAATATACTTGTGTTAAAGCTTGTGAAGTTTTTAACAAGTATTCAAAGGAGTTTCATATGACTAAACAAACTAAAGATGTTCAAACAGTAATTGATGAATTGGCAACAAAGGGTGTTGAAGCCCTTGATGCTATGGCTAACTTTACGCAGGAGCAAGTGGACCATATTGTTCACCAAGCTGCGATTGCTGCCCTAGATAAACACATGTATTTGGCAAAATTGGCCGTTGATGAAACAGGGCGCGGTATTTATGAAGATAAAGCCATCAAGAACATGTATGCTTCTGAATACATTTGGAATAGTATTAAATATGATAAAACTGTAGGCGTTATTGCTGAAGATAAAGAACAAGGCTTGATTTCTATTGCTGAGCCAGTCGGTGTTATCTGTGGGGTTACACCAACAACTAACCCAACTTCAACAACCATTTTCAAAGCACTTATTGCTCTTAAGACACGTAACTCTATCATTTTTGCCTTCCACCCATCAGCTCAAAAATCATCTGCAGAGGCAGCTCGTATCGTTCGTGATGCAGCTATCGAAGCAGGTGCACCTAAGGACTGCATCCAGTGGATTGAAGAGCCATCTATCGAGGCAACTGGTCTTTTGATGAACCATCCTAAGATTGCTACAGTACTTGCGACTGGTGGACCTGGTATGGTTAAGGCTGCTTATTCAACTGGTAAACCAGCGCTTGGTGTAGGAGCCGGAAACGTCCCATCTTATATTGCTGCTGATGCTAAGGTTAAACGTGCTGTCAACGATATCATCGTTTCAAAAACTTTTGATAATGGTATGATTTGTGCTTCTGAACAAGCAGCTATCGTTGATGCAGCTATCTATGACGAAGTTAAGGCTGAATTTGAAGCACATCAATGTGTCATCATTTCTAAAAAAGCTGACATTGCTAAATTGGAAAAAGTTGTTCTTAATGAAGCTCGTACAGCTGTAAATGGTGCCATTGTAGGTCACTCAGCTATTGAAATTGCTGAAAAAGCTGGTCTTAAAGTTCCTGCAGGTACAAAATTGCTTTTGGCAGAAATTCCAGATGCAACAATGGAACACCCACTTGCCTTGGAAAAATTGTCTCCAGTACTTGCTCTTATCAAATCTGACGGCGTTGAAGATGGTTTCAAAAAAGCAGAAGGTATGCTCAATTTGGGTGGTCTTGGACACACAGCTGTTATCCACACTGAAAATGAAGAGCTCCAACTCCAATATGGTATCCGCATGAAAGCCTGCCGTGTCTTGGTAAATAGCCCATCAGCTGAAGGTGGTATCGGTAATATCTACAACAACATGATTCCATCATTGACTCTTGGTTGTGGTTCACATGGTCATAACTCAGTGTCACACAATGTTAGCTCATTCGATCTCTTGAATGTCAAAACATTGTCAAAGCGTCGCAATAACATGCAATGGTTTCGCGTCCCACCAAAAATCTTCTTCGAAAAAGATTCAATAACTTACTTGCGCCACATTGAAGCTGAGCGCGTGATGTTGGTTTGTGACCCTGGTATGGTTCAGTTTGGTTACGCTGACTTGGTTAAACGTCAATTGGAACTTAACCGCCACAGACCAGCAGTAGATGTTTTCTCAGATGTTGAGCCAAACCCATCTACGAATACGGTTTACAAAGGTTTGGAACGCTTTGTAGACTTCCAACCAGATGTGATCATCGCTCTTGGTGGTGGTTCTGCAATGGATGCTGCTAAGGCTATGTGGATGTTCTTTGAACACCCAGATGTAAGCTTCTTCGGTGCTAAACAAAAATTCTTGGATATTCGTAAACGTACTTACAAGATTCCTTACGCTCAGAAGACAACATTTATCTGTATCCCAACAACTTCAGGTACAGGTTCAGAGGTAACGTCATTCGCGGTTATCACTGATAGTGAAACTCATATCAAGTACCCATTGGCAGATTATGCTTTGACTCCGGACATTGCTATTGTTGACCCTGCTTTGGTTATGAGTGTGCCTGCTAGCGTTACAGCAGATACAGGTATGGACGTTTTGACTCACGCCATTGAATCTTATGTATCAGTCATGGCTAGTGACTATACACGTGGACTTTCACTTCAAGCGATTAAACTTGTTTTTGAAAATCTCGAACATTCTTACCGCTTTGGTGATGAAGAATCACGTGAAAAAATGCATAATGCGTCAACAATGGCTGGTATGGCCTTTGCCAATGCCTTCCTTGGTATCAACCACTCACTCGCTCACAAGGTTGGCCCTATGTTTGACATTCCACACGGACGTACTAATGCGATTTTGATGCCTCACGTTATCCGTTACAACGGTCGTGATCCTCAAAAACACGCTATGTTCCCTAAATATGACTACTTCCGTGCAGACAAAGATTACGCAGATATCGCTCGTTTCATGGGATGGGGTACTGACAAACAATCAGATGCTGAATTGGTTGAAGTTTTGGCACAAAAAGTATACGAATTGGGTGTTGCCGTTGGTATTGACATGAACTGGAAGGGACAAGGTGTCACTAAGAAACTTCTTCAAGACACTGCCTATACTTTGGCCGAACATGCTTATGAAGATCAATGTACAACAGCTAATCCGAAAGAACCACTTATTTCAGAATTGAAAGAAATTATCGAAATTGCCTTTGATTACAAAGGGTAAGCGATAGACAAAGGTAGCTCTATAAGGGCTACCTTTTTTTGCTAGAAATCCTCTATATTAGAGTGTTTATCCAAATTAAAAATAAAGGACTTTCCCGAATAAGATAGAAAAACGCTTTAAGAATTGTTATAATAACCTTACAGCAAGATAAGGAGATTCCTATGACAAAAGAAGAAGGGCTTAGTTTGGGTGAAACAGCACATCCTCTCAAGCCTCATGAATTGAGGTCATCAATGGCTTCTACAGCAGGGAATAGAGCGACTAATAAGTTTAAAGAGTTTAATGCTGATAGGATGGTGAGTGTTCAATTCAATCCTAGTCAACAAGTAAAAGAATCAAAGGAGCCAGTAACCTCGAAGAATATTGTGGGGATGGTATCAGGTGTGATTGCAGCGATACTCACCATACTTTTGATTGTTTGTCTCGTGATGGGATACCGTTATCGAGCCGCAAGCATTGAGGGCGATTGGACAAGCCCAACCTTTAGTGAGAAAATGTTAGCCACTCTGAAAGATACTGCTACTACTAAGAATAAAGTTAGTAATGCTTTACCACAAGGTCAAAATCTTATCACCGATATCAATACAGCAATGAGTATTACTGACAATAAGGCTCACTTAAAAGTGAGCTTTGTTTACAATCGTAAAGGTCTTTATCAGGCTTACCAGAGTAGAGTTACTGAATTGAAAGGTCAGTATGGCGAGGAGTTCTCGGAGGTTTTTGATAGTTATTCATTGTCAGAAAAAGACTACTATAAACAGTTTGATGAGACAGTGAAGAAAGAACTTCCAAAGAGTTATACCTACGATGCCAAAACCGGTCGTGTTACAACAACTGCTTTCACGGGTGATATTAACCGTTGGGAGCAAACAATCACTGTGGATAAGGCTGGAGATTCAGATGCTTTTAAAAAAGGTGATGTCTTAGATTATACGCCTAACAATGAAGGCTTTACTATCAAGGCACACAGTGAATTTGGTGACATTAGCTTTACAAAAAATAAATAAAAAAGGAAATTAAAGGGGAATATAAATGACAAGAGAAGAATGGTTGGACTATTTTGAGACGGTAAACGGACGTAAGCCGAGTGTTCAGGAAATGGCGGATGCTTTGAAAGCTGGAGAGTTTGTTAATGAAGCACCAGCTAAAGCTGAAGATAAAACTACTACTGAACCTATTAAGGTTGAGCCAGAAATCGTCGAGACAAGCACTAGTCCTCTACCAACAGAAACGGCACCAGAGGTAACAGCACCTTCTACGGTTGCTTTTCCAGAAGGACAAGCAGCTATGGCAAATTTGGCTCCTAAGAAACCAATGGATCCCAAAAAGAAAAAACGCATCCTAGTCTCAGTTTTGTCAGCGGTAGTCCTTGTCTTCTTATGTATCGGTGGCTTTATGACTTACCGTTATGTG
Source organism: Streptococcus sp. HMSC078H03 (assembly GCF_001808655.1). Lineage (NCBI taxonomy): Bacteria > Bacillati > Bacillota > Bacilli > Lactobacillales > Streptococcaceae > Streptococcus > Streptococcus sp. HMSC078H03. The sequence goes on along the minus strand of NZ_KV794072.1, from coordinate 75,214 downwards.
ACAGGTAATATTGATGGCAAATGGTACAGTAGTTCTCTAGGTAGAGAGTATAGCTCAAGCATGTCTGAAAGTTTGACAGACTTGGATAGTAAGGAGCTTGAAAAGTACTTTACAGATACTGCTGTAACCATGAAAGTAAAAGGTAGCAATGCCAAGGTTACTGCTAGCTATACTTTTGATAAGAAAACCTATATCAAGGACTATCGTGAGAGGGTTCAGAAGTCCTTCTCAGCCTTTGGAGATTTATTTAAAGCCTTCTATGGAGATTCCTTTGAAAACTATTACAGTGAGGAAACCATAGAAAAAGAACTTGATGAAGCTCTTGAAAAAGCTGCAAAAGACAGCGGTCAAAAGTATGATTCGAAGACAGGCGAAACAACGACAACCCTTTTCAAAGGGAAGGTTAGCCGTTTGGGACATAAGATGACCGTTACTTCTGTCAACAAAGACGTTGATATTGATGGTCTCAATGTGAAAAAAGGTCAAGAGCTAAAAGTGACTAAAAAAGATAAGAAAGTAACGCTTAGTGGTGATGGAAAATCAAAAGATATCACTTTCTCAACTAAGAATGACACCAAAGATAAATTTTAAGATGACATCCGGAATAGCTATTCCGGATTTTTTCATGTTTTTGAGAGGAGAAAATAGGGTGATATCCGAATGATTTTCTCACAAGTCACAATACGTGTAGAAATATTCTGACAATTATGCTACAATAGAGCCACAGACTATCTAAAAAGAGGATTTACCATGACACTTGTATACCAATCAACACGTGACGAAAATAATAAAGTAACAGCTAGTCAGGCTATTCTTCAAGGTTTGGCAACAGATGGTGGCTTGTTCACACCGTTGTCAACGCCTGAGGTTGCTTTGGACTTTGATCAATTGAAAGACGCTTCTTACCAAGAAGTTGCTAAATTGGTCTTGTCAGCTTTCTTGGATGATTTTACTGAAGAGGAATTGGATTACTGTATCACAAATGCTTATGATGACAAGTTTGATACAGCTGCCATTGCACCAGTAGTTAAACTTAAGAACCACTACAACCTTGAACTTTTCCATGGTTCTACTATCGCTTTCAAAGATATGGCCCTTTCAATCTTGCCTTATTTGCTAACAACATCAGCTAAAAAGCAAGGTGTTGATAATAAGATTGTCATCTTGACAGCTACATCAGGTGACACTGGTAAGGCTGCCATGGCTGGTTTTGCAGATGTTCCTGGAACTGAAATCATTGTCTTTTATCCAAAAGACGGTGTTTCAAAAATCCAAGAATTGCAAATGACCACTCAAACAGGAGCTAATACGCACGTTATTGCCATTGATGGTAATTTTGATGATGCCCAAACAGATGTAAAACGTATGTTTAATGATGTTGATTTGCGTGAGAAATTGTTGGCTCATCATACGCAATTCTCATCAGCTAACTCAATGAACGTTGGTCGTTTGGTACCGCAAGTGGTTTACTATGTATATGCCTATGCGCAGTTGGTTAAGGCAGGTCATATCCAAAACGGAGATAAGGTGAACTTCACAGTACCAACAGGAAACTTTGGTAATATCTTGGCGGCTTATTATGCACGTCAGATTGGTGTTCCAGTTGGCAAATTAATCTGTGCTTCTAATGAAAATAACGTCCTTACAGACTTCTTCGCAACGGGTACTTATGATAAGAAACGTGACTTCAAGGTAACAACAAGCCCTTCTATGGATATCTTGGTATCTTCTAACTTGGAACGTTTGATTTTCCACCTTCTTGGTAATGATGCTACTAAGACTAAAGAGCTTATGGATGCACTTGTGACTAAGGGTGAGTATACTTTGGCTGATGCAGATAAAGATATTCTTGATTTGTTTGCAGCAGGTTTTGCAACTGAGGATGAAACAGCTGCTGAAATCAAGCGTGTCTATGATGAAGACAAGTATATCGAAGATCCTCATACAGCAGTTGCCTCAGCTGTTTACGAAGCATATGTTCAAAAGACAGATGACCACACACCAACAGTTATCGCTTCAACAGCTAGCCCATACAAATTCCCACGTGTGGCTGTTTCAGCTGTCACTGGTAAAGACAGTGGGGATGATTTCAAAGCGGTAGAAGATTTGCACCAACTTTCAGGTGTAGCTATCCCAGCGGCTGTAGATGGACTTGAACATGCAGAAGTTCGCCATAAAACAGTTGTTGCGGCAGCTGATATGCAAAAAGCAGTTGAAAGCTATCTTGGTGTATAAGAATAAAAAAATAGGAGCTGAGAAATCAGCCCTATTTTTATCAATATAGAAAAGAATATTATGACAGAAACAAAGAAAATTCTAAACATAGCCTTGCCTGCTATGGCCGAAAACCTTCTACAAATGTTGATGGGGGTTGTCGATTCTTACCTAGTGGCCCAGGTTGGTATTGTCGCTATATCGGGGGTTTCCGTAGCCAATAATATCATTACGATTTACCAAGCTATCTTTATTGCTCTAGGAGCCTCAAGTGCCAGTGTCATTGCCAGAAGTTTAGGAAAAGGTGATGTTAAAGCGACTAACCGAGACACTTGGGATGCTATTATTATTACCCTTGCTCTTAGTCTCATCCTTGGTCTACTTTCCATTTTTGGTGGTGGGGCCATTCTTAATCTTTTAGGTACTGAGCAATCTGTGACTCAGGCTGGTAGTCTCTACCTTGCTCTTGTCGGTGGAGGAGTGGTCTTCCTAGCCTTGATGACTACTTTTGGTAACATCCTACGGGCCAAGGGACGGCCTCGTATTTCCATGGTCGTCAGTCTTTTGACCAATGTTCTTAATGCTATTTTATCTTCTTTAGCCATCTTTGTGGGACATTGTGGGATTATTGGGGTCGCAACGGCTACGGTTTTCTCTCGTTTGGTTGGGACAGTGATACTCTGGCAAGCGATGAAACTAGATGTGAAGCAGCTTGAAATTACCAAACCTTTTAATAGAGAGTTGTTGGGAATTGCCCTGCCAGCAGCAGGTGAACGACTGATGATGCGTGCTGGAGATGTGGTCATCGTGGCTATTATTGTTACCTTTGGTACAGCCGTTGTCGGTGGTAACGCCATTGGTGAAAACCTCACTCAGTTTAACTATATGCCTGGTATGGGAGTCGCAACAGCTACGGTTATCTTGGTTGCCAATAGTCTGGGTCGAGGGGATAAGACGCAGATGAAGCGTATTATACGAGAGTCTTATTGGATTTCCACCTTCTTGATGGTTCTGGTTTCAGGGAGTATCTTGCTCTTTGGCCAAGGATTATCGGGTCTCTTTACAGATAATAAAGCAGCTATTGCGGCTAGTCAGGTAGTTATTCTTTATTCTTTCCTTGGGAATCCTGTGACTTCGGGGACTTTAGTTTACACAGCAGTTTGGCAAGGTCTGGGTAAGGCTAAGATGCCTTTCTATGCGACAACTATTGGGATGTGGATTATTCGAATTTTCTCAGGATACTTCCTTGGGGTGAGTCTGGGAATGGGTCTTGCTGGTGTCTGGATTGCAACCGTTGTTGATAATGTATGGCGTGCGATCTTCCTCTACGTGATGTACCGTCGTTATCTCGTAAAGAGAAAGTTTTAATGATAAATACTGAGGAGATACTCTTATTCAAAGGGTATCTTCTTCTTATTTTTTACAAGTAGGCTCGAATATGGTAAAATAAGCTGATAAAAACTTTTTGAGGTAGTAATTATGACTGTAAAAATCAATACAAAAGATGGTCAAATCGAATTGTCAGATGATGTCATCGCAACAGTAGTTGGCGGTTCAGCAACAGAAATTTTTGGCGTTGTCGGTATGGCAAGTAAGAGTGCTATCCGAGATAATTTTCAAGCACTTCTTGGAAAAGAAAACTACGCAAAAGGAGTTGTCGTGAAATCTACTGATGCAGGTATCACTGTGGATGTCTACACTGTTATGAGTTACGGTGTTAAGATTAGTGAGGTTTCAAAAAATATTCAAGAACGTGTGAAATTTAATCTTGAGAATCAACTCGGTATCAAGGCTGAAACAGTAAATGTTTACGTTCAAAATATTAAAGTCGTAGGAGAAAACTAGTGTCTAAAATTACAACAAGCTTGCTTCAGGAGATGGTCCAAGCGGCAGCAACACGTCTAGGTAAGCAAGCAGAATATGTGAATTCACTCAATGTCTTCCCAGTACCAGATGGAGATACTGGAACAAACATGGGAATGACTATGGATAACGGAGCCAAAGCTGTCGCAGATCAATCAGCTTCAACAGTTGGTGAAGTTGGTCAGATTTTGTCTAAAGGTCTTTTGATGGGTGCCCGTGGTAACTCAGGTGTTATCACCTCACAATTGTTCCGTGGATTTGGTCAAAGTATCAAAGACAAAACGGAACTTGACGGCCAAGATCTAGCTCATGCCTTCCAAGCAGGGGTTGAAGTTGCTTATAAAGCTGTTATGAAACCTGTTGAAGGAACAATCCTTACAGTATCACGTGGTGCAGCTTCAGCAGCGATTAAGAAAGCTGAATCTACAAATGATGCTGTTGAGGTTATGCGTGCAGCTCTCGATGGAGCTAAGGCTGCCTTGGCTAAGACACCAGAGATGCTTCCAGTTTTGAAAGAAGTTGGTGTGGTAGACTCAGGTGGTCAAGGTTTGGTCTTCATTTATGAAGGTTTCTTGTCAGCCCTCACAGGTGAGTATATCGCTTCTGAGGACTTCCAAGCGACACCGGCTACTATGACAGAGATGATCAATGCAGAACATCATAAGTCAGTTGCTGGTCATGTTGCCACAGAAGACATTACCTTCGGTTACTGTACGGAAATCATGATTGGTCTCAAACAAGGTCCAACTTATGTGAAAGACTTTGACTATGAAGAGTTCCGAAATTACTTGAGTAACCTTGGGGATTCTCTCCTTGTTGTTAACGACGATGAAATTGTCAAAGTTCACGTCCACACTGAGGATCCAGGTCTTGTCATGCAAGAAGGTCTTAAATATGGGGCTCTTGTCAAAGTTAAGGTTGACAACATGCGTAACCAACACGATGCACAAGTTCAAAAAGAAGAAGCTATCCAAGCTGCACCTTCTGCTCCTAAAGACTTTGCCCTTATTGCAGTTGTTGCTGGAGATGGACTTGCGGATATCTTCAAATCACAAGGTGTTGACTATGTGATTTCAGGTGGTCAAACAATGAACCCATCAACAGAAGATATTGTTAAGGCTATTGAGCAGGTCAATGCTAAGAATGTTATCATCTTGCCAAACAATAAAAACATCTTTATGGCAGCACAATCAGCTGCTGAAGTAGTAGATGTCAATGCGGCTGTTGTTGAAACACGTACAGTACCACAAGGCTTTACAAGCTTGCTTGCTTTTGATCCTAGTCAAAGTATCGAAGCGAACGTTGAAGCTATGACAGCTAGTCTTTCAGATGTAACAAGTGGTAGCGTGACCTTGGCGGTACGTGATACAACTATTGATGGTCTTGAGATTCATGAAAATGATATCCTTGGTATGGTTGATGGTAAGATCCTTGTGTCTACACCAGATATGGATCAAGCCCTTCTTGACACTTTTGACAAGATGATTGACGAAGACAGTGAAATTGTTATGATTTATGTCGGCGAAGAAGGGAATCAAGAACAAGCTCAAGCACTTGCGGAAAAATTGGAAGAGGCTCACGAAGATATCGAAGTTGAAATCTTCCAAGGAGACCAACCAGTTTATCCATACCTCTTTAGTGTAGAATAATTTTGAAATAATCATTTAGGGAGTCTTAGGGCTTCCTTTTTGTTTTGTCAGTTTTGATACGGTTGGGACATCTTTTCGAAATTACAGAAATATTCTGAAAATTCCTTGACATTACTTTCCAAAGTGGTAACATATGTTGTAAGAAATTTTATAGATTGAAGGTAACATCATGAGAAGTGATATGATCAAAGTTGGTGTTGATAAGGCACCAGCACGCGGACTTTTGTATGCGACTGGGCAAGTTAAATCTGCCAAGGATATGCAAAAGCCCTTCATTGCTATTTGTAACTCTTATATTGATATTGTTCCAGGGCATGTTCACTTGCGTGAATTAGCAGATATTGCCAAGGAAGCCATCCGTGAGGCTGGCGGTATTCCTTTTGAGTTTAATACCATTGGTGTGGACGATGGGATTGCCATGGGGCATATTGGGATGCGTTACAGTCTTCCATCTCGTGAATTGATTGCCGATTCTGCAGAAACAGTTATTAATGCCCACTGGTTTGACGGGGTTTTCTACATTCCTAACTGTGATAAGATTACACCAGGGATGATCTTGGCAGCTATGCGTACTAATGTGCCAGCAGTATTTTGTTCTGGTGGCCCTATGAAGGGTGGCGTTGACATGACTGGTCATCAAGCGACGCTATCAAGTTTGTTTGAAGCTGTAGGTACTTATCAGGCTGGAGATATGAGCAAGGAAGAGCTCGATTATTTGGAGAAAAATGCTTGTCCAACTTGTGGTTCATGTTCAGGGATGTTTACCGCTAACTCAATGAATTGTTTGATGGAAGTTTTGGGTCTTGCCCTTCCAGGTAACGGTACTGTCCTAGCCGTTTCAGATGAACGTCGTGAATTGGTTCGTCAAGCAGCCACAAAATTGATGGATAACATCAAAAATAATGTTCGCCCACGTGATATTGTGACCAAAGAAGCTATCGATGATGCGTTTGCTCTTGATATGGCCATGGGTGGTTCAACCAATACTGTTCTCCATACCCTTGCTATTGCGCGTGAGGCTGGTATTGACTATGACCTTAAGGACATTAACGAAATTGCCAAGAAGACACCTTATCTCTCTAAAATTGCACCTTCAAGTGTTTACACCATGCATGATGTGCATGAAGCTGGCGGTGTTCCAGCCATTATCAATCAGTTGATTAAAAAGGGAGCTATTAAGGGTGACCGTATTACAGTTACTGGTAAAACCTTGAAAGAAAACGTAGCTGGTGCTGAAATTAAAAATGAAGAAATTATCCATCCGATTGAGCATCCTATTTCACCAGTTGGTGGTTTGTCTATCCTTTACGGAAATATTGCTCAGGATGGAGCTGTTATCAAGGTCGGTGGTGTAGATCCATCTGTTAAAACTTTCCGCGGTAAAGCTATTTGTTGTGATTCACAAGATCAAGCACTTGAGTTGATTGACAATGGAACAGTTAAGAAGGGACATGTCGTTGTCATTCGTTACGAGGGTCCTCAGGGTGGACCTGGTATGCCAGAAATGTTGGCACCAACTTCTAAGATTGTCGGACGCGGTCTTGGTAAGGATGTGGCTCTGATTACGGATGGTCGTTTCTCAGGAGCTACTCGTGGGATTGCTATTGGTCACGTTTCTCCAGAAGCAGCAGAAGGTGGTAATATCGCCCTAATAGAAGATGGCGATGAAATTGTGATTGATCTTCCAAATCGTACCCTTGATCTACTTGTCGATGAAGCAACCCTTGAAGAACGTCGCAAACATTTGAAACCTTTCAAATCAAAAATTTCAAGTGGTTGGTTGCGTCGCTATACAGCCTTTGCTAAATCAGCCAACGTCGGCGGAACTTTGATGAGTGACGAAGAATTCGAAGAACGTAAAGCAGAACGTCAAGCACAAGAAAAAAACTAAGAACATTCTTTCCGAAGAGTTTGTGATATTTTTCTCTGAAACCCTTGCAAATTTGGTTAAAAATGTTATCATAGTATACAAGGTTTTGAATTTTTAGACAATTCGAAAAAAACAACTACTAAAGGAGGTCCATGTGAAGAAAATTGAACTTGAAGAAGCACGCTCTGGTGCTGATTTGATTCTTGATACACTTCTTGAACTTGGGATTTCAACTATCTTTGGATATCCTGGCGGAGCGGTTCTTCCTTTGTATGATGCTATTTACAAAAATGACAAGATTAATCATATCTTATCTCGTCATGAGCAAGGAAGTCTGCACGAAGCTGAAGGTTATGCCAAATCAACTGGTAAACTCGGTGTTGCTCTTGTAACGAGTGGTCCTGGTGCCACTAATGCTATTACAGGGATTGCAGATGCTATGAGTGATAGCGTACCTCTCCTAGTCTTTACTGGTCAGGTAGCAACACCAGGTATTGGTAAGGATGCCTTCCAAGAGGCTGACATTGTCGGAATTACCATGCCGATTACAAAATACAATTATCAGATTCGCGATACAGCTGATATTCCTCGTATTATTAGGGAAGCGGTTCATATTGCAACAACTGGTCGTCCTGGTCCAGTTGTTATCGACCTCCCTAAAGATGTTGTAGCTAAGGAAACAGCCTTCATCAACGATCCTGAAATTAATCTTCCAAGTTACCAACCGACGCTAAGACCAAACGAAATGCAAATCAAGAAAATCTTGAAGCAGTTGGGTAAAGCTAAGAAGCCGGTTATTGTAGCTGGAGGTGGGGTGTCTTATTCTGAATCTGCTAAGGAGCTAGTTGCTTTTGCAGAACGCTACCAAATCCCAGTTGTTACAAGTCTTCTAGGTCAAGGGACAATTGCTACTAGTCATCCCCTCTTCTTGGGTATGGGTGGTATGCACGGTTCATATGCAGCTAACATTGCTATGACCGATGCTGACTTTATGATTGCCATTGGTTGTCGTTTTGATGACCGTTTGACAGGTAATCCTAAAACATTTGCTAAGAATGCTAAGGTTGTCCATATTGATGTAGATCCAGCTGAGATTGGTAAAATTATTGCAGTGGACCTTCCAGTTGTTGGTGATGCCAAGCAAGCTCTTGAAATGCTCTTGGCAGAGCCAGTGGTTCAGAATAACACTGAAAAATGGATTGAAAAAGTCACAAAAGACAAAGAACGTGTACGTTCTTACGATAAGAAAGAACGTATGGTACAGCCTCAGGCAGTTATCGAGCGTATCGGTGAATTGACTAAGGGTGATGCTGTTGTTGTTACTGACGTTGGTCAACATCAAATGTGGACAGCTCAGTATTATCCATACCAAAATGAGCGTCAATTGGTGACCTCAGGTGGTCTTGGAACAATGGGATTCGGTGTCCCAGCAGCAATTGGTGCCAAAATCGCTAATCCTGATAAAGAAGTTATCCTCTTTGTTGGTGATGGTGGTTTCCAAATGACGAACCAAGAATTGGCTATCTTAAATATTTACAAGGTGCCAATCAAGGTTGTTATGTTGAACAACCACTCACTTGGTATGGTACGTCAATGGCAAGAGTCCTTCTACGAAGGGCGTACATCAGAGTCTGTCTTTGATACTCTTCCAGATTTCCAATTGATGGCTCAAGCTTATGGCATTAAGTCTTACAAGTTTGATAATCCAGAGACAATTGATCAGGATTTGGAAGTTATCAAGGAAGACGTGCCAATGTTCATCGAGGTGGATATCTCTCGTAAAGAGCATGTCTTGCCAATCGTTCCGGCTGGTAAGAGTAATCACGAAATGTTGGGGGTGAAGTTCAATGCGTAGAATGTTAACAGCTAAACTTCAGAACCGTTCGGGTGTCCTTAACCGCTTCACAGGTGTTCTTTCACGACGTCAAGTTAATATTGAAAGTATCTCTGTAGGGGCTTCTGAGGATCCTAACGTTTCACGTATTACGATTATTATTGATGTGAATTCTCAAAATGAAGTGGAACAAATCATCAAACAGCTTAATCGTCAGATTGATGTGATTCGTATCCGTGATATCACGGATCAGCCACACTTGGAACGTGAAGTTATCCTAGTTAAGGTATCAGCACCAACCTCTAAGCGTGCTGAAATCTTGGCGATTATTCAACCTTTCCGTGCTTCGGTGGTTGATGTGGCACCAAGCTCTATCACTATCCAGATGACTGGTGATGCTGAAAAGAGCGAGGCGCTTCTACGAGTTATTCGTCCTTACGGAATTAAGAATATCGCTCGTACGGGTGCTACTGGATTTACCCGTGATTAAAAATCCAACTTAAATTTGTTAACCCAGCCTTAAAAAGGCAATAAAATATTTTTTTAGAAAAGAGACATATTACTATGGCAGTTCAAATGGAATATGAAAAAGACGTAAAAGTAGCAGCACTTGACGGTAAAAAAATCGCCGTTATCGGTTACGGTTCACAAGGTCATGCGCATGCACAAAACTTGCGTGATTCAGGTCACGATGTGATCATCGGTGTTCGTCCAGGTAAATCATTTGATAAAGCTAAAGAAGATGGTTTTGATACTTACACAGTAGCAGAAGCAACTAAATTGGCTGATATCATTATGGTTTTGGCACCAGATGAAATTCAAAAAGATATCTATAAAGATGAAATCGAGCCAAACTTGAGTGCAGGCAAAGCTCTTGGTTTTGCACACGGATTTAATATCCACTTCGAATTCATCAAGGTTCCTAAAGATGTTGACGTCTTTATGGTTGCTCCTAAAGGACCAGGTCACTTGGTACGCCGTACATATACAGAAGGCTTTGGTGTTCCTGCACTTTACGCAGTATACCAAGATGCCACAGGTAATGCTAAAGATATCGCTATGGACTGGGCTAAAGGTATTGGTTCTGCACGTGTTGGATTACTTGTAACAACATTTAAAGAAGAAACTGAAGAAGATTTGTTTGGTGAACAAGCGGTTCTTATGGGTGGGTTGACACACCTTATTGAAGCTGGTTTTGAAGTCTTGACTGAAGCAGGCTATGCACCACAATTAGCTTACTTTGAAGTGCTTCACGAAATGAAATTGATCGTTGACTTGATCTACGAAGGTGGATTCAAGAAAATGCGTCAATCATGTTCAAATACTGCAGAATTTGGTGACTTTGTAACTGGTCCACGTGTCATCGGTCCAGAAGTCAAAGAAAACATGAAAGCTGCCCTTGCTGATATCCAATCAGGTAAATTTGCACGTGAATTCGTTGAAGACCATGATGCTGGCTTCCCACGTTTGAAAGCTTACCGTAAAGAAGCTGAAGAGCTTGAAATTGAAAAGATTGGTGCTGAATTGCGTAAAGCAATGCCATTCGTTGGTCAAAACGACGATGATGCATTCAAAATCTATAACTAATGTGATAGTCTCAAAAACCAGCCTAGTGCTGGTTTTTTTGTGTTCTGAAGAGAGTAGTTGGGAATCAATCCAACTGCTCTTTTTTGGTAAAAAAAAAACTCACTCCATTAAGGAGTGAGAATAGCTATAAATTAGTAAGTCAAGACAAAGTTTTTCTTCTTACCACGACGGATAACAGTAATTTCATTATCAATTTTATCTGTATCTGAGAGGGTGTAATCTAAGTCTTGTACACGTTCACCGTTGATGTAGATAGCTCCGTTTTGGACATCTTCACGTGCTTGGCGTTTAGAAGGTGAAATCTTAGCATTGACGAGAAGTTCAACGATGTTCAGATTTTCATCTGCTGAAATCTCATAAGTTGGGACACCGTTAAGGGCAACTTTAAGGTCACGTGCTGAGAGAGCTTTAAGGTTACCAGCGAAGAGTTGTTCAGTGATGTGAACAGCTTGTTCGTAGGCTTCTTTACCGTGAACCAAAGTAACAACTTCACGAGCCAAAACTTTTTGTGCCAAACGTTGGTGACGAGCTTGGTCAAATTCTTTACCGATTTCTTCGATTTCTTCAAGTGACAAGAAAGTGAAAATCTTCAAGAAGCGAACAGCATCATCATCCATAACGTTAAGCCAGAATTGGTACATTTCGTAAGGTGTTGTTTTAGTAGCATCAAGCCAGACAGCGTTACCTTCAGATTTACCGAATTTTTTACCAGTTGAATCTGTGATAAGTGGAACTGTGATAACGTGTCCAGATTTGTCCGCTTTACGACGCAAGAGCTCAGTACCTGCTGTCATGTTACCCCATTGGTCAGAACCACCAATTTGGAGGGTTACGCCGTACTTATCGTTGAGTTCGTAGAAATCGTAACCTTGCATGATTTGGTAGGCAAACTCAGTGTAAGAGATACCTGTTTCGATACGTTTCTTAACAGATTCTTTACTCATCATGTAGTTAACTGTGAAATATTTACCCACGTCACGCAAGAAATCGATGAAGCTGACTGATCCAAACCAATCATAGTTGTTGACCATAACGGCTTTGTTGTCACCATTTTCAAAATCAAGGAAACGAGAGAGCTGACCTTGGATTTTTTCAACCCAACCTTCAACGGTTTCTTTGGTTTGGAGGCTACGTTCAGCATCTTTAAATGATGGGTCACCAATCAAACCTGTTGCACCACCAACGAGGGCGTAAGGTTTGTGTCCAGCCAATTGAAGTCGGCGACTTGTAAGGATAGCTACAAGGTGTCCAAGGTGGAGACTGTCTGCTGTTGGGTCATAACCAGTGTAGTATGATACGGGTCCCTCTTCAAAGGCTTTTACAAGGGCTTCTTCATCTGTGGTTTGAAAAATCAAGCCACGTGCTTTTAGTTCTTCAAAAATTGTCATGATATTCTCCAGTAAAGTATATTCTGCACCATTATACCAAAAGAAAGTAGGCCTATGCAAGCTTTGTCAAAGTTTGTTATAATAGGCTTTGAGGTATTTCTATGAATTTTGAAAAAATAATAAATTATTTTAGACGCCTAGGGCAGGCTATTCGCACAAAATTTGCTGGTCCTAGGTCTAAAAGAGGGGATAAATCTTTTAATGAAAGGAAAGCTACAACTGATTCTAAGTGGAATCGTAAGCAAGTGAGAAAGTCGCCTGAAGATCGGATGACACTCTTAGACATGGGTGATGTTTTCTTAAAAACCTTAAAGCTCTTGTCTGATTTCTTTTATGTGGTTATTATCGTCCTTACCTTGTTCGGTGCAGGAATTGGTTTGGGTTATTTGGGGAGTCAAATTGAGTCTGTTCCGTCGATTAAGGATAAAACCTTGTTGAATCAGATTAGTGAGGTTAGTTTGGTATCTTCGATGAGCTATTCCGATTCCAAGAAGATTGCGGATATTGACACTGACTTGCTGAGAACACCTATTGAGAGTGATTCGATTTCTAACAATGTCAAGAATGCCATCATTGCGACTGAGGATGAAAATTTTAAGAAGCATAAGGGTGTTGTGCCAAAGGCAGTATTTAGGGCTTTGGTGTCATCAGTTTTGGGAGTTGGCTCTTCAAGTGGTGGTTCGACGCTAACGCAGCAGTTAATTAAGCAACAGGTAACAGGAGATGCACCAACCTTTAAACGTAAGGCGGCAGAGATTATCTATGCCTTACAATTGGAGCGTCGTGTTTCTAAAAATGAAATTTTAACCGATTATCTGAATGTTTCTCCTTTTGGACGTAATAACAAGGGGAAAAATATTGCTGGTATTGAGGAGGCTGCTCAAGGTATCTTTGGCGTATCTGCAGCGGATTTGACAGTTCCTCAGGCGGCCTATCTGGCGGGATTGCCACAGAGCCCGATTGTCTACTCACCTTATACAGCTGACGGTCAATTAAAAAACGCAGAGGATCTTTCTTATGGCTTGGCACGTCAACAAGATGTACTCTACAATCTTTATCGTGGCGGCTATCTAGATAAGTCGCAGTACGAAAGCTATAAGAGTTATGATATCACTAAAGATTTCAAGGCTGGTGAGAAGTCTGATGCTGTAAGTCATGACTATTTGTACTATTCTGTCATGTCTGAGGCTCAGGATGTCATGTATGATTACCTCGTTAAACGTGACAAGGTATCGAGTCAAGATTTGAAAAATGATAAGACAAAGGAAAGCTATCGTGAGAGGGCTCTTCAAGAGCTTCAAACAGGTGGCTATAGCGTTAAGACAACTATTGATAATGCAGTTTATAATGCGATGCAAGATGCTGCGAGTCAATATGGTGGCCTCCTCGACCAGGGTGGCAATAGTGGTGTTGAAGTCGGAAATGTGCTCATGGATAATGCGACTGGAGCAATTTTAGGATTTGTTGGTGGTCGTAGTTACGAAAATAACCAAAATAACCATGCCTTTGATACGGCACGCTCCCCAGGTTCATCTATTAAGCCTATTATCGCTTATGGAATTGCTATTGATCAAGGTTTGATGGGTAGCTCAAGTATCCTTTCTAACTACCCAACTAATTTTACGGGTGGAACGCCTATTCTTCATGATGGTGATAAGGGTACAGCTATGATGAACCTACAAGAGGCACTCAATACCTCATGGAACATTCCAGCCTTTTGGACTTATCAAATGCTTCAACGTCATGATGTTGATGTTGAGGGTTATATGACCAAGATGGGTTATAAGATTGCTAATTACAATATCGAGAGTTTGCCCCTTGGTGGAGGAATTGAAACCACGGTTGCCCAACAGGTAAATGCCTATCAAATGCTTTCAAATGGTGGCGTCTATGAGAAGGGCTATATGATTGATAGTATTACCGATCGGACTGGCGAAGTTATCTATCAGCATAAATCTGAAGGGGTTCAGGTCTTTTCAAGAGCTACGGCTAGCATCATGGATAACTTGCTCAAAGAAGTGGTAGTTAAGGGAGCAACAACTCAATTTCATTCTGAATTGAAAAATGTCAATGGTGCAGCAGCCTCAGCGGACTGGATGGGTAAAACAGGAACGACAGATAACTTTGCGGATGCTTGGTTGATTGTGTCAACGCCTGGTATTACTCTTGGTGGTTGGGCTGGTTATGACAATAATACACCAACCAATTCTAAAACGGGTTACACCTATAATGCGCAATATATGGCTCGTTTGACTTCCGCTATCTATAATGCCAATCCAGGTATTTTTAAAACGGGAGATAAGTTTAATATCGATTCAAGTGCCATTAAGGCAAGTGTGCTCAAATCGACAGGTCTTAAACCAGCAACAGTGTCTGTCAATGGTCGTAATGTTTCTGTAAGTGGTGAAATGGTTGATACTTACTGGGCTAAAAATGGACCTGGAGATACGACTTACAAGTTTGCTATTGGTGGAACTGACAGTGACTATCAAAAAGCCTGGTCTAGCATTCTTGGAGGGCATTAGGAATTGCCAAGAAAACTTGCAAAAAAGTAAAAAATTAGGTATAATATAGACAACTATTTGTCGTCTTACTTGGTTGAAATATTGTCCAATCAAGAGATACAGCAGTTAAATCAACGTTTTTTCGGTCAGATTTAGCTGCTATTTTTGTGCTTATTTTTAGGATTTTCAAGTGTTGTAACGCATATTTAAAGGTTCTAAAAATTCACAGATTAAGTTTGTCGCTTATCATTAATCAAATAAGTGGATCTTAGTGTTTGATCACTTGTCAATGGGACAAGCAACTGAAAAAGGCAGAAGACAAATATTTAAAGTGCACGACTTGCAAAGCAGGTCTCGAATGTAGAAAAGGAGTAGAAGACTTGGCAGGACATGACGTTCAATACGGGAAACATCGTACCCGTCGTAGTTTTTCAAGAATCAAAGAAGTTCTTGATTTACCAAACTTGATTGAAATCCAAACGGATTCATTCAAAGAATTCTTGGATACTGGTCTTAAAGAGGTTTTTGAGGATGTACTTCCTATCTCAAACTTCACAGACACTATGGAATTGGAATTCGTTGGTTACGAATTGAAAGAGCCTAAGTATACACTTGAAGAAGCTCGTATCCACGATGCATCATACTCAGCACCTATCTTTGTGACTTTCCGTCTTATTAACAAAGAAACTGGTGAAATCAAAACTCAGGAAGTCTTCTTCGGAGATTTCCCTATTATGACTGAGATGGGTACTTTCATCATCAATGGTGGTGAACGTATTATCGTTTCTCAGTTGGTGCGCTCACCTGGTGTTTACTTTAACGATAAGGTTGATAAAAACGGTAAAGTGGGTTATGGATCAACAGTTATCCCTAACCGTGGGGCATGGCTTGAGCTTGAAACAGATTCAAAAGACATCGCCTACACTCGTATCGACCGTACACGTAAGATTCCATTCACAACGCTTGTGCGTGCGCTTGGATTCTCAGGTGATGACGAAATTGTTGATATCTTTGGTGATAGCGAGTTGGTTCGTAACACCATTGAAAAAGATATCCACAAAAACCCAGCAGATTCACGTACTGATGAAGCGCTTAAAGAAATTTATGAACGTCTTCGTCCAGGTGAACCAAAAACTGCCGACAGCTCACGTAGCTTGCTTGTAGCTCGTTTCTTTGATCCACGTCGTTATGACTTGGCTGCTGTTGGTCGTTACAAAGTCAACAAAAAACTTAACATCGAGACACGTCTTTTGGGACAAACAATTGCTGAAAACTTGGTAGATCCTGAAACAGGTGAAATCCTTGTTGAAGCTGGTACTGAAATGACACGTGATGTGATTGATTCAATCGCAGAATACTTGGATGGTGATTTGAACAAATTTGTATACACACCAAACGATTATGCGGTGGTTACAGAACCTGTTGTTCTTCAAAAATTCAAGGTTGTTGCACCAAATGATCCAGATCGTGTAGTTACAATTGTTGGTAATGCCAACCCAGATGATAAAGTTCGTGCTTTGACAACAGCGGATATCTTAGCTGAAATGAGCTACTTCCTCAACCTTGCTGAAGGTATCGGTAAAGTAGACGATATCGACCACCTTGGTAACCGTCGTATCCGTGCCGTTGGTGAATTGCTTGCCAACCAATTCCGTATTGGTTTGGCTCGTATGGAACGTAACGTACGTGAGCGTATGTCAGTTCAAGATAACGAAGTCTTGACACCACAACAAATCATCAATATTCGCCCTGTAACCGCAGCTGTTAAAGAATTCTTCGGTTCTTCACAGTTGTCACAGTTCATGGACCAACACAACCCATTGTCAGAGTTGTCACACAAACGTCGTTTGTCAGCCTTGGGACCTGGTGGTTTGACACGTGACCGTGCCGGATATGAAGTTCGTGACGTGCACTACACGCACTACGGTCGTATGTGTCCAATTGAAACACCTGAAGGACCTAACATCGGTTTGATCAATAACTTGTCTTCATACGGACACCTTAACAAGTATGGTTTCATTCAAACACCATATCGTAAGGTTGACCGTGCAACTGGTAAAGTAACCAACGAAGTAGTTTGGTTGACTGCCGACGAAGAAGATGAGTACACAGTTGCTCAGGCTAACTCTAAATTGAACGAAGATGGAACATTTGCAGAAGAAATCGTCATGGGTCGTCACCAAGGTAATAACCAAGAGTACCCATCACACCTTGTAGATTTCGTGGATGTTTCTCCTAAACAGGTAGTTGCAGTTGCGACAGCATGTATTCCTTTCTTGGAAAACGATGACTCTAACCGTGCCCTCATGGGTGCCAACATGCAACGTCAGGCTGTGCCTTTGATTGATCCTAAAGCACCTTATGTTGGTACTGGTATGGAATATCAAGCTGCCCACGATTCAGGAGCTGCAGTTATCGCTCAACACGATGGTAAAGTTGTCTACTCTGATGCTGATAAAGTTGAAGTTCGTCGTGAAGATGGTTCTCTTGATGTTTATACTATTCAAAAATTCCGTCGTTCAAACTCAGGTACTGCCTATAACCAACGTACTTTGGTTAAGGTTGGCGATATTGTTGAAAAAGGTGACTTTATCGCTGACGGTCCATCTATGGAAGGTGGAGAAATGGCCCTCGGTCAAAACCCTATCGTCGCTTACATGACATGGGAAGGTTACAACTTCGAGGATGCCGTTATCATGAGTGAGCGTCTTGTGAAAGATGACGTGTATACCTCTGTTCACTTGGAAGAATTCGAATCAGAAACACGTGATACAAAGCTTGGGCCTGAAGAAATTACACGTGAATTGCCAAACGTTGGTGAAGAAGCCCTCAAAGATCTTGACGAAATGGGTATTATCCGTATCGGTGCTGAGGTTAAAGAAGGTGACATTCTTGTTGGTAAGGTAACACCTAAGGGTGAAAAAGACCTTTCTGCTGAAGAACGTCTTCTCCACGCTATCTTTGGTGATAAATCTCGTGAAGTACGTGATACATCACTCCGTGTACCTCACGGTGGTGATGGTGTCGTTCGTGATGTTAAAATCTTCACACGTGCAAACGGTGATGAATTGCAATCAGGTGTTAACATGCTTGTTCGTGTTTACATCGCTCAAAAACGTAAGATTAAGGTCGGAGATAAGATGGCCGGTCGTCACGGTAACAAAGGGGTTGTTTCTCGTATTGTTCCTGTTGAAGACATGCCTTACCTTCCAGACGGTACACCAGTTGATATCATGTTGAACCCTCTTGGGGTGCCATCACGTATGAACATCGGTCAGGTTATGGAACTTCACCTTGGTATGGCTGCTCGTAACTTGGGTATCCACATCGCAACACCAGTCTTTGATGGGGCAAGCTCAGAAGACCTTTGGGATACTGTTCGTGAAGCAGGTATGGATAGTGATGCTAAGACAATCCTTTACGATGGACGTACAGGTGAACCATTTGATAACCGTGTGTCAGTTGGTGTCATGTACATGATCAAACTTCACCACATGGTTGATGATAAACTTCACGCTCGTTCAGTAGGTCCTTACTCACTTGTTACCCAACAACCTCTTGGTGGTAAAGCACAATTTGGTGGACAACGTTTCGGTGAGATGGAGGTTTGGGCCCTTGAAGCTTATGGTGCGTCAAATATCCTTCAAGAAATCTTGACTTACAAGTCAGATGACGTTAACGGACGTTTGAAAGCCTATGAAGCTATCACTAAAGGTAAACCAATTCCAAAACCAGGTGTACCAGAATCATTCCGAGTACTTGTTAAAGAATTGCAATCACTTGGTCTTGATATGCGTGTCCTTGATGAGGATGATTATGAAGTTGAATTGCGTGATCTTGATGAAGGTGAAGACGACGATGTCATGCACGTTGATGATCTTGAAAAAGCACGTGTGCAACAAGCCAAAGAAGCTGCTGAATTAGAAAAAGCTAAAGAAGAAGCTTCAGATAAAACAGAATAAAATAAGCTTTAGAGAGGGAGTTCACTCTCTCTGCTAAGGTAGCTGATAAAGGTGAGAATAGCGCTGCTATTGTCAATAGAACAAAAGAAAGGTAATACTAGTGGTTGACGTAAATCGATTTAAAAGTATGCAAATCACACTAGCTTCACCAACTAAGGTCCGTTCATGGTCTTATGGTGAAGTTAAGAAACCTGAAACAATCAACTACCGTACGCTCAAACCAGAACGTGAAGGTCTCTTCGACGAAGTGATCTTTGGTCCAACTAAGGACTGGGAATGTGCGTGTGGAAAATACAAACGTATCCGTTATAAAGGTATCGTTTGTGACCGCTGTGGTGTTGAAGTAACACGTGCTAAGGTTCGTCGTGAACGTATGGGTCACATCGAGTTGAAAGCACCAGTATCACACATCTGGTACTTCAAGGGAATCCCTTCTCGTATGGGATTGACTTTGGACATGAGTCCTCGTGCGCTTGAAGAAGTTATTTACTTCGCAGCCTACGTGGTTATCGATCCAAAGGAAACACCACTTGAACCAAAATCTCTCTTGACAGAACGTGAATATCGTGAAAAATTGCAAGAGTATGGACATGGTTCATTTGTCGCTAAAATGGGTGCAGAAGCTATCCAAGACCTCTTGAAACAAGTGGATTTAGAAGCTGAAATTGCTGAACTCAAAGAAGAGTTGAAGACAGCAACTGGTCAAAAACGTGTTAAAGCAGTTCGTCGTTTGGACGTTCTTGATGCCTTCTACAAGTCTGGTAACAAACCAGAATGGATGGTTCTTAACATCTTGCCAGTATTGCCACCAGACCTTCGTCCAATGGTTCAATTGGATGGTGGACGTTTTGCGGCATCAGACTTGAACGATCTTTATCGTCGTGTTATTAACCGTAACAACCGTTTGGCTCGTTTGCTTGAATTGAATGCTCCAGGTATCATCGTGCAAAACGAAAAACGTATGTTGCAAGAAGCGGTAGATGCCCTTATCGATAATGGACGTCGTGGTCGTCCAATCACTGGACCAGGTAGTCGTCCACTTAAATCTTTGAGCCACATGCTTAAAGGTAAACAAGGTCGTTTCCGTCAAAACTTGCTTGGTAAACGTGTTGACTTCTCTGGACGTTCCGTTATCGCCGTTGGTCCAACACTTAAAATGTACCAATGTGGTGTGCCACGTTTGATGGCCATCGAACTTTTCAAACCATTTGTGATGCGTGAAATCGTTGCGCGTGAATACGCAGGTAACGTGAAAGCCGCTAAACGTATGGTTGAACGTGGTGATGAACGTATTTGGGATATTCTTGAAGATGTTATCAAGGAACACCCAGTACTTCTTAACCGCGCACCTACCCTCCACCGTTTGGGTATCCAGGCCTTTGAACCTGTCTTGATTGATGGTAAGGCCCTTCGTCTTCACCCATTGGTATGTGAGGCCTACAATGCCGACTTTGACGGTGACCAAATGGCCATCCACGTTCCATTGTCTGAAGAAGCTCAAGCTGAAGCACGTTTGCTCCTTCTTGCGGCTGAACATATCCTTAACCCTAAAGACGGTAAACCGGTCGTAACGCCATCTCAGGATATGGTTCTTGGTAACTACTACTTGACTATGGAAGAAGAAGGCCGTGAGGGTGAAGGTATGGTCTTCAAGGATATTGATGAGGCAGTTATGGCTTATCGTAATGGTTATGTTCACTTGCATAGCCGTGTAGGTATTGCAGTAGACAGCATGCCTGATAAACCTTGGAAAGAAAACCAACTTCACAAGATTTTGGTTACAACTGTTGGTAAGATTCTCTTTAACTCAATCATCCCAGCAGAAATTCCATATCTTCAAGAAACAACAAATGAGAACTTGACAGATAGTACACCAGATAAGTACTTCCTTGAACCAGGTCAAGATATCCAAACAGTAATTGATAGTTTGGAAATTAATGCACCGTTCAAGAAGAAAAATCTTGGTAACATCATCGCTGAAACCTTCAAACGTCTTCGTACGACTGAAACATCAGCCTTCCTTGACCGTTTGAAAGACCTTGGTTACTACCACTCAACACTTGCTGGTTTGACAGTTGGTATCGCCGATATCCCAGTTATCGATAATAAACAAGAAATTATCGATGCTGCTCACCACCGTGTTGAAGAAATTAACAAGGCCTTCCGTCGTGGTTTGATGACAGATGATGACCGTTATGTTGCTGTTACAACAACATGGCGTGAAGCGAAAGAAGCCCTTGAAAAACGTCTGATTGAAACACAAGATCCTAAGAACCCAATCGTTATGATGATGGACTCAGGAGCTCGTGGTAACATCTCTAACTTCTCTCAACTTGCCGGTATGCGTGGTTTGATGGCCGCTCCTAACGGACGTATCATGGAATTGCCTATCCTTTCAAACTTCCGTGAAGGTTTGAGCGTTTTGGAAATGTTCTTCTCTACTCACGGTGCGCGTAAAGGTATGACCGATACGGCCCTTAAGACAGCCGATTCAGGTTACCTTACTCGTCGTTTGGTTGACGTTGCCCAAGATGTTATCATCCGTGAAGACGACTGTGGAACAGACCGAGGTCTTCTTATCCGTGCGATTACTGATGGTAAAGAAGTTACGGAAACACTTGAAGAACGTCTTCAAGGTCGTTACACTAAGAAATCAGTTAAGAATCCTACAACAGGTGAAGTAATCGTAGGTCCAGATACTTTGATTACTGAAGACATGGCTGCTGCTATTGTCAATGCTGGTGTTGAAGAAGTAACTATCCGTTCAGTCTTTACATGTAACACACGTCACGGTGTCTGCCGTCACTGTTACGGTATCAACTTGGCAACAGGTGATGCGGTTGAAGTTGGTGAAGCAGTTGGTACTATCGCCGCTCAATCTATCGGGGAACCTGGTACACAGCTTACTATGCGTACCTTCCACACCGGTGGGGTAGCCTCAAATACCGATATCACACAGGGTCTTCCACGTATCCAGGAAATCTTTGAAGCACGTAATCCTAAAGGGGAAGCGGTTATCACTGAAGTTAAGGGTACTGTTATTGAAATCGAAGAAGATGCTGCAACACGTACTAAGAAAGTCTTCGTTCAAGGTAAGACTGGAATGGGTGAATACGTTGTTCCATTTACAGCTCGTATGAAAGTTGAAGTGGGTGACGAAGTACACCGTGGTGCGGCCTTGACAGAAGGTTCAATCCAACCTAAACGTCTCCTTGAAGTACGTGATACCTTGTCAGTTGAAACTTATCTTCTTGCAGAAGTACAAAAAGTTTACCGTAGCCAAGGGGTAGAAATCGGTGACAAACACGTCGAAGTAATGGTTCGTCAAATGCTTCGTAAAGTACGTGTTATGGATCCAGGTGATACAGATCTCCTTCCAGGTACACTTATGGACATTTCTGACTTCACAGATGCTAACAAAGATATTGTTATCTCTGGTGGTGTTCCTGCAACATCTCGTCCAGTCCTTCTTGGTATTACGAAAGCCTCACTTGAAACAAATTCATTCTTGTCAGCGGCTTCCTTCCAAGAAACAACACGTGTCCTTACAGATGCAGCTATCCGTGGTAAGAAAGACCATCTCCTTGGTCTTAAAGAAAATGTTATCATTGGTAAGACTATCCCTGCTGGTACAGGTATGGCTCGTTACCGTAACATTGAACCACTTTCAGTTAACGAAGTTGAAGTTATTGAAAACATTGCTGTTGATGAAGCAATTGTGGAATCATCTGAAGACTAAAACGAAAGCAAAAGAACTCACAATGAATTGTGGGTTCTTTTCGTATTTATATGACTAGAATCTCTTCTATTTTTGATAAATATAAAATATAAGACCATTTTTTTTATCTTTTCCAGAAAATTTTGTATAATAAGAACACCAAAGATGAAGTGAGAAAGAAAAATGTACCAAGTAGTTGAAATGAAAGGGGATTTGGAACCGTGGTGGTTCCTAGAAGGCTGGCAAGAGGATATCATCAGTACTAAGGAATTTGAAGATTTTTACGATGCCCTCAAGTACTATAAAAAACTTTGGTTTGCGATGGAGGAAACCTTTCCAAGTTATATCAGCCGTAGTAGTGTCATGACTGCTTTTTGGAATCAAGAGGATAAGCACTGGTGTGAGGAGTGTGACGAATACCTGCAGGTCTATCAATCGATTGCTCTTTTGGATGATTGGCAGGAAATTCCTGAGGAAAAATACCGTCCGGGATATGAAAAGCGAAATGACCTTCCAAATCATGCCCACTGTAAAATTAAACGTTAAATAATGCAGAAGCTCGAAATTTTCGAGCTTTTTTTCATTTTCTTAAACTTTTTACGAATAGGTCTATGAGGAGGTCCTTATGGTAACAGAATTTGCTAAGGAAATGATCAAAAATGCTGATAGTTGTGGGGCTCAAGACATCTACGTCATTCCACGTCAGGATAATTACGAGCTCTATATGCGAGTTGGCCAGGAGAGGAGATTAATTGATGTATATCGGCCTGATTTCATGGCTAGTCTTATTGGTCACTTTAAATTTGTGGCGGGAATGATGGTGGGTGAGAAGCGTAGGAGTCAACTAGGTTCCTGTGACTATGATTGTGGTGATGGTCAAAGGGTTTCTCTGCGTTTGTCTACCGTTGGGGATTATCGTGGCTTAGAAAGTTTAGTTATTCGTGTTCTACATTCCGAACGTCGAGAATTAGTGTACTGGAATCAAGGAATCCAGCCTATTATGGATGCTTTGGATTATCGTGGATTATATCTCTTTGCAGGTCCCGTTGGTTCTGGAAAGACTACGCTTATGCATGAGTTGGTTCAGGAGCGTTTTAAGGGACAGCAGGTGATTTCGATTGAGGACCCTGTGGAAATCAAACAGGATAATGTTTTGCAACTCCAGGTAAATCAAGCAATTGACATGACCTATGATAATTTGATTAAGCTATCATTACGTCACCGCCCGGATGTTTTGATTATTGGAGAGATTCGAGATAAGGAGACTGCTCGAGCGGTTATTAGAGCTAGTCTGACGGGAGTGACTGTTCTTTCAACTATTCACGCAAAGAGTGTGGCAGGTGTTTATGAGCGTCTTCTGGACCTTGGTGTAGATAAATCTGAGTTGGATAATGCCCTTCAAGGGATTGCCTACATGCGTCTGATTAAGGGAGGAGGTGTGATTGATTTTGCCAGTGAAAATTTCCAAAGCCATTCGTCAACCAGCTGGAACCAGCAGTTGGAAGGCTTGGTTAAACAAGGATATCTCACTGAAGGGGATATCCAAGGGGAAAAAATTAAAGATTAATCAGCAACTTAAGGTTATCCAGCTTTTTAAACAACTTTTAAAGGCAGGATTTACCTTGACTGAAATCGTAGACTTTTTGGAGCGAAGTCACTTGTTGAAAGAATCGTCATTGTCTCTTATGAAAGCGAGTTTAATGCGAGGCGACAGGTTGGACCAGATGTTTGCGTCAGTGGGCTTTTCGGACAATATTGTTACTCAGATTGCCCTTGCTGATAAGCACGGTAACCTTCTAGGGAGTTTAACCAAGATTGAAACCTATATGCTTCGTATGACCAAGGTTCGTAAGAAACTCATGGAGGTAGCGACCTACCCTATTCTACTTCTGGGTTTCCTGATTCTGATTATGTTGGGGCTCAAAAATTATCTTTTACCTCAATTGTTAGAGGGGGATGGTAAGGAGAATTGGGCTGTACAGTTGGTTCAGATTTTTCCCCAGCTCTTTTTTGTGACTTTGTGCGGACTGCTTGTATTAAGCTTAATTCTCTATCTATGGGTGAAACGCCAGCCAGCCCTTGTCTTTTATCGACGAATGGCAAAAATCCCTTTTATAGGCCAAACTGTCAGGCTATATACGACCGCCTATTATGCTAGAGAATGGGGAAATCTCTTAGGGCAAGGTATTGACTTGCTAGACTTGGTTGCTCTAATGAAAGAGCAAAAGTCCAAGCTCTTTCGTGAGCTGGGGACTGATTTAGAAGAAGCCTTGATGCTAGGACAGAGTTTTCCTGACCGTATTGCTAGTCACCCTTTCTTCACTAAGGAACTATCCTTAATTATTGCTTATGGAGAGGCTAATGCTAGGTTGGGCTATGAGTTAGAAGTCTATGCTGAAGAGGTTTGGCAGGCTTTCTTTAACCGTCTTAATAAGGCAACAACCTTTGTGCAACCCCTCATTTTTGTTATTGTTGCTGTCGTGATTGTAATGATCTATGCAGCTATGCTATTACCAATGTATCAAAATATGGAAGGAATGATGTCATGAAAATGATGTTGAAAAAATTGAATGCCGTTAAATTACGTGCTTTTACGCTGATTGAAATGCTGGTCGTGCTTCTCATTATCAGTATTCTCCTTTTGCTCTTTGTACCTAACTTGAGCAAGCAGAAGGATTCTGTTAAAGAGACTGGAAATGCGGCTGTGGTCAAGGTCGTGGATTCTCAAGCAGAACTTTATGAAATGAAGAATAACAAGACAGCTAGCTTAGCCGCTCTTGTTTCAGAAGGTCAAATCACGCAAAAACAGGCAGATTCATACAATGATTACTATGCGAAACATGGTGGCGAAAGCCGCTCAGTGGCCAATTAGAGCCTTTACCTTGTTGGAGAGTCTGGTGACTTTAGCAGTGGTTGCCTTTCTCACTCTGAGTTTATCAGGCTCAGTCACAGGTATTTTTCAGCAGGTTGAGACTAATCTTTTTTATCTGCGCTTTGAGTACCTATACCGAGATAGTCAGCGCTTGGCAGCGGCGGAAGGGTCCAATGTTGAATTGCAGTTGGCCAAGGATAAAATCAGTAACGGAAAATCAAGTCTGGTGATTCCTAAAAATATACATCTGGATAAGGGGCAGACGCTAGTGTTTGATGCCAAAGGAGGCAACTCTAGCCTCACAAAGATTCGTTTTTCAAGTGATAAGGAGGTGGTGACCTATCAGCTTAATATGGGCAGCGGTAAATATAAAAAGACGGTCTCTTAGAGGCTATATTCTTATCGAAAGCCTGGTAGCAATGGCTGTTTTAGTACTTGTCAGTGGTCTTATTTTGGAACAAATCAATACCAATCGTAGGCTAATGGCTAGGAATCTCCACCAACAGGAGGTCTTGAGTGTGGCAACCATGGCAGTTCAGACCAAACAGGATCAGTTGACCTTAAATGGCATCACAGTGACAGTTAAACGTAGCAAGCAAGGTATCGCGGTTTATGAATCAGGAAAGGAGATTATTCATGTCTCTCAATAGCAAGGTTCGTGCTTTTACCCTCTTGGAATGTCTAGTAGCTCTATTGGTGATTGCTGGTTCAATTCAAGTTTATCAAGGTCTGACCACAGTATTGGTGAGCAATGTTAAGCAGGTCAAGCAACAAGAAAACCAAGACTGGCTCCTATTTGTTCAACAAATGGAGGCAGAATTAGAAGGTTGTCAGTTGGTAAAGGTAGAGGGGAACAAACTCTATGTCAAGCAGGATAATCAAGACTTAGCTTTTGGACTATCAAGTGCTACTGATTTTCGAAAAACAAATGCTGATGGTCGAGGTTACCAACCTATGCTTTTTAATGTAAAATCTAGTACGATAAGCCAAAAGAGCCAGATAGTCACCATCCAAGTGACTCTTAAAAATGGGCTACAAAGGAGTTTTGTTTATGCTTTTGAAAAAACAAGTTAGGGGAGGTGTTCTCCTATATGCTCTGTTTATGGCTGGCATTTTCACACTCCTTCTTCATGTTTATCTGGAGCGGGTGGTTGCTAGCTCTAGACAGAACCAAGCGCAAATGATCTCCAGTCAGAGTCGTCTCATGGCAGAGATGACCATGGACTTGGCGGACAAGGAAGCAGGTGCTTTTAGTTTCTCTCAGGGAACTACGACTTATGAGGTTAAGGACAAACAAGTGATTGTTAGAGTTGCCAGTAAAGGTCAAATCAAGACCTATCGTTATGTGAAGAAGCAGGAGCAGAAATAGAAATTCTCTTTCCTTTTTGATATGATAGAAGGACGGAGGAAATCATGAATTTTGAAGCAATTGAGACAGCCTTTGAGCTGTTGTTAGAAAATGTCCAAACCATTGAAAATGATCTTGGAACCCATGCTTACGATGCGCTTATTGAGCAAAATTCCTATTATTTGGGGGCTGAGGTAGCTAATGAAGTCATCATCAAAAACAACGAGAAATTACGTGCCCTTGATCTAAGTAAAGAGGAGTGGCGTCGTGCTTTTCAGTTCTTGTTTATTAAACTAGGGCAATTGGAAGCCTTACAAGCCAATCACCAATTTACACCGGATGCTATTGGATTTATCATTCTTTACCTACTTGAAGGTTTGACCAAGGACGACCAATTAGATATTTTGGAGATTGGTTCGGGGACAGGAAACTTGGCTGAAACTCTTCTAAATAATAGTCAGAAAACCCTTAATTATATGGGAATGGAAGTTGACGATCTCCTTATCGATTTGTCAGCTAGCATTGCTGATGTGGTGAATTCAAGTGCAGTTTACATCCAAGAAGATGCTGTTCGACCACACATTCTCAAAGAGAGTGATGTTATTATCAGTGATCTACCTGTTGGTTATTACCCAAATGATGAGATTGCGAGTCGTTTCAAGGTTGCAGCAACCGGTGAACACACCTATGCCCATCACCTTCTCATGGAGCAATCACTCAAGTACCTGAAGAAAGATGGTATTGCTATTCTTTTGGCACCAACTAATCTTTTGACAAGCCCACAAAGTGATTTGCTTAAGAAATGGCTATCAGGATATGCTGATATTATTGCCGTTATCACTCTTCCAGAAGCAGCTTTTGGCAATAAACATAACATGAAGTCTATCTTTGTGCTTAAAAAACAAACTGAAAATGCTCCTGAGACCTTTGTTTATCCACTTAGTGATTTGCAAAACCCAGAGGTCCTCAAAGATTTTACAGAGAATTTCCAAAAATGGAAATCAGATAATTCCATTTTCTAGCAAAACATGTTAGAATAGGACTATATTATTGAAAGCGTTTTACAAAGAGGTGGCTTATGACAAAAACAATAGCAATTAATGCAGGAAGCTCAAGCTTGAAATGGCAACTATATGAGATGCCAGATGAAGTTGTTCTTGCTAAGGGTTTGATTGAACGTATCGGCTTGAAAGATTCTGTTTCAACAGTAAAATTTGATGACCGTTCAGAATCGCAAACCCTAGATATTGCTGACCATGTTCAGGCAGTAAAAATCTTGCTTGATGATTTGATTCGTTTTGATATTATCAAGAGTTATGATGAAATTACAGGTGTTGGTCACCGTGTGGTTGCTGGTGGAGAATATTTCAAAGAATCAAGCTTGGTGGATGAAGATGCCTTGGCTAAGATTGAAGAATTGTCAGCCTTAGCACCTTTGCACAATCCAGGTGCAGCTTCAGGGATTCGGGCCTTTAAGGAGCTCCTCCCAGATATTACGAGTGTTGCTGTTTTTGATACAGCCTTCCATACGTCTATGCCGGAAGTAGCCTACCGTTATCCAGTGCCTAATCGTTACTATACAGACTACCAAGTCCGTAAGTATGGAGCACACGGAACTAGCCACCAATATGTTTCTCAAGAAGCAGCTAAGTTGTTAGGTAAGCCAATTGAAGAAACTAAGATTATCACAGCCCATGTGGGAAATGGTGTTTCAATTACTGCCGTTGATGGTGGTAAATCAGTAGACACGTCAATGGGGTTGACACCACTTGGTGGCGTTATGATGGGAACACGTACTGGGGATCTTGACCCTGCGATTATTCCATTTGTTATCGACCGTGAGCCTGAAATGGCAGATGCAGAGTGTATCCGTCACGTCTTTAATAAGGAATCAGGTCTCCTTGGTATTTCTGAAAAATCAAGTGATATGCGTGATATCATTGCTGGTAAGAATGCTGGCGATGAAAAATGTGTGTTAGCCTATAATCTTTATGTGGATCGTTTGCGTAAATACATTGCTCAATACTTCGGTGTGTTGAACGGAGCGGATGCTATCGTCTTTACAGCAGGTATTGGTGAAAACTCTGCAGAAGTTCGTGCTTCAGTCTTGGATGGTCTCACTTGGTTTGGTATTGAAGTGGATCCTGAAAAGAATGTCTTTGGACATGTAGGCGACATTACAACAGCAGAGTCAGCTGTTAAAGTATTTGTTATCCCAACAGATGAAGAGTTGGTGATTGCACGTGATGTTGAGCGCCTTAAAACTAAATAAGTTATCAAAAATTTGATAAGACCAGAAAAGTTGGCTGAGTGATTGGCCAGCTTTTTTGAATGCTCTGACAGAATCATTCGACTATTTCTATTTATGTGTAATTCAATAAGTAAAGAAAACTTTACAAAAAATGTAAAAAAGACTTTACAAAATATGTAAAGTAAACTATACTATAAATGTAAAGTAAACTTAACGAAGAAAAGTAAGGAGTTTAACTATTTGAGAATAAACGATAAAGTTGAGGTACCACATGGAAACAAAAATTCAGGAACTTCGCAAGGCTAATAAGATTAGTCAGGCAGAGTTAGCAGATGAGATGGGAGTCACGAGGCAGACCATCATTTCACTCGAAAAAGGTCGCTATAATGCGTCGTTGGAACTAGCTTTTAAAATTGCTAGGTATTTTAGAAAGACTATTGAAGAAGTCTTTATTTTTGAGGAAGATTAAGGAGAAAAGATATGTTTAAACAAGTAATGAAGAAAATTGGTGTTATTTTTTTAGCGCTCACTCTACTAATCTTAGATTTAACACTATTAGGTGCTTTCCCACTACTTACTCAGGATGGTAAGTTTTCACTTGTGGAGCAAATAGGTTACGGTGTTTGGGCATTAGGGAGTTTGGCTATTTTTATCGTGATTGCTTATAGATTTAAACTCTTATCGCTTAAAGAGATTAATTGGAGACGCCTCGTTGCGATTGCTTCTCTTAATCTCGTCATCTTTTTCCTAGGTGATTTTCTAGGGTATTTTGTTGGTCAGTTAACACACAATGCGACTATGGAAAATCAAGATGCTTTAAATAAGATATTTATTCACGTACCAACCTATCTTAAGTTTGCAGTAGTAGGTTTTATCGTTCCTATTATGGAAGAAATCATTTTTAGGGGACTCTTAGCCAAGGTGCTCTTTGGAAAATACTTTAAGACGGGTCTTGTTATTTCCAGTCTTCTCTTTATGGCTGGTCACTCAGCATTTACGCTTCAGACAATTGTCATCTATGGTATTATGTCAGCTGGTCTTGCGATAACATATTATAAGACTAAGCGTATCGAGTACAGTATGGGTGTTCATATCTTAAACAATAGCATAAGTGTACTACTCAGTCTTTTCGTTTAAGGTGAATAAGTGTTTAAAGTTATCAGTGAAAAAAGTTATATTGCTCTTATAAAGGATAATAAAGGGAGTGTTAAGATATGTTAATAAAAATGTTATTAGGAAAGAGAAAAACAGAGGTCGAGTTTAAGAAATACATTACACGAGTAGCATGTTCTCTTTTTTTCTTGGGTGTTTTGGGTTTGTTTGTTATTCGCTCTAACAGTCTTAGTGATTATGCTCTAGGCTTAGTTTTAGGACTTACCATTGGGGTTTATGTTTTGTCAATCTATTATTTTGCGACGCTTACTCATCCTAAACGTCTTCACCAGATGTATATTGCTGCCTATGATGAGCGAAATAAACAGATTTTAATGGCGACAGCAGTTGCAACTCTGATTTTAGAGTTTTTGCTTATCTTTGCTTTGATTGCCCTATATGCCTTTGTCAATATTCAGTTGCCATATGTTACAGTCCTATCAGTCTTGCTCTATGGCTTAGTATTGGGATTTGCTCTTATTCGTCTCATCCTATCTAAAATAGGATAAGAGCCTATATTATCTTGAAAAATTCACCTCTCGTTCTCTTTTTTGTCTTGTCAAATAAGTTTTATTGTATTATAATAAAGATACAAATAAATGATGAAAAGAGGTAGATTCTCATGAACAAAGGGTCAATTCTCAAACGCTTTCTTTATTTTTTACTAGCTTTCCTAATACTAATTATTGATCAAGTTCCAACCATCTATTTAGGTGTCAAAGATATAAGGCTGGTCTGTCTCTTAATTTTTGTCTTGCTTCTTATGAGCGCAGGAGCTCTTTTCTTAGGAAAACGTCTTGGGCTTTTCGAAGGCTTTAAGGCCCTTTCTTCCCTGAAGGCCTGGGGTATGATTGGCTTGACCTACCTAGGTATTTATATCGTTACTAGGATTGGTTCTATAGTCATGATGATGGAAGGTGTTAGTAATAGCACCAATCAGGCAGCCATAGAAAATGCCCATATGAATCCCTTCCTTCTCATAACGTTTACAGTAATTATGGCACCGATTGTGGAAGAGCTGGTTTTTCGAGGGCTCCTCATGGGACGCGTCTTTAATCCAGATTCTATTGTTGGCTTGATTGTTAGTAGTTTACTTTTTGGCCTTGTTCATATGCCGAATAGTATCGGTGTTTGGATTGTATATGCAGGTATGGGGCTTGCCCTTGGGATAGCATATCGTAAGTTTCAAAAGTTAGAGTACTGTATCATGGCCCATATCATTAACAATAGTATTGCGGTTTCAATGTTGTTACTCTTACAATTTTTAGCGCCATATATCAAATAAAGCTCGGAATCTTCCGAGCTTTTTTCTTATAGTTTTTTGGCTTTAGCAATGGTTGTATCAATACTTGAAACCACACTATGGGTGAGGCCTGTACGCTCAAGGTCCATGAGACCGGCGATAGTAGTCCCACCAGGGCTACATACCTTGTCAATAAGATCATGTGGACTGTCGCTACCAAGACTGAGATTTTCAGCGGTAGCTAGAACAGTCTGTGTGGCAATGGTCAGAGCGACCTGCTTACTTAGGCCGTTTTTGACACCAGCCTTGGCTAGAGCCTCGATAAAGAGGGCGATGTAGGCAGGGCTAGAACCTGCTAAGGCAGTAAAGGTATCAAAATCCTTCTCAGCCAATTCAACAGTGGTTCCAAAACTGTCTGTGATTTCCTTGGCAACTGCTAAAAGGTCCTCGGATACCTTATCATTAGTGCAAAGACCAGTAGTGCTTTTGAGAATTTGAGCATTAAGGTTCGGCATGATACGAATAAGAGGAAGGTCTGGACTGGTGAGGGAAGCGAGGCGTTCTAAGGTCACTCCAGCAGCCATACTTATGATAGGTTGATGGAAATTGAGATCGGCTAGTACCTTATCAAACATTTGAGGTTTGATACCAAGGATGACCAGGTCAGCATTATCCAACAATTCCTGATGGGAAGCAGCCGCTTCAACCTCTAGTTCCTCTGCAATCTGGCGTGAACGAGCCAAGGAAGACCCTGAAATAATGATACGATGTGAGCTTGTATTTAGGCCGTTGATAATGGCTGTTGCCATTTTTCCGACACCGATAAAACCTATAATCATGGGTTACTCCTTGTCTTAGTAGTTTTTAATTAAATCTACTGTCGAGCGATCCAACTTCTTAACAATAGCTTGTAAGAAGGCCTGTGCTTCTAGGAAGTCATCCATCGCATAAAGGGTTTGGTGTGAGTGAATGTAGCGGGCACAAACACCGATAGTTGTTGATGGAACACCAGCATTCTGCAAGTGAGCGGCACCAGCATCTGTTCCGCCCGCAGCACAGTAGTATTGGTATTTGATACCAGCTTCTTCAGCAGTAGTTAAAAGGAAATCTTTCATATTGGGCAACATGATGTGACCTGGATCGAAGAAACGAATAAGTGTACCATCACCTACCTTACCTTGATTACCATAGATATCACCTGCAGGAGAACAGTCCACTGCAAAGAAAACTTCAGGATCAAATTTAGTGGTAGAGACATGGGCACCACGTAAACCAACTTCTTCTTGAACATTGGCCCCAGCGATTAGAGTATTGTTGAGTTCTTGATCCTTAACGTTTTCCAAGAGTTCACGAATCATGAGAACACCATAACGGTTATCCCAAGCTTTAGAAATGACATTCTTTTGATTGGCTGTGAGAATCGTTTCTGATTCAGGAATGATGACATCACCTGGGAAAACGCCGTAGGCATTTGCTTCTTCTTGGTTGGCAAAACCAGCATCAAAGACGATATCAGAAACACTGGGAAGACTTGAAGCTCCACCGCTAGCACGTAAGAAATGAGGTGGCACTGAACCTGAGATGACAGGATAGGTACGGCCGTCACGAGTGTGTAGAGTGAAGCGTTGTGAGCTGACAACAAGTGGGTTCCAACCACCAAGTTCAACGACACGGAAAGTTCCGTCTGCTTTGATTTCCTTAATCATAAACCCAACTTCATCCATGTGGGCAGCCACAAGCACCTTAGGGGCATTTTCTGCTTGGCTATGCTTGATACCGAAAATACCACCGAGACCATCTGTTTGGACCTCGTCTACAAGTGGAGTGATGTTGTTGCGAAGGTAGTCGCGTACAGGAGCTTCAAAGCCTGAAGTAGCACTGAGCTCGGTTACTTCTTTAATTTTGTCAAATAGGGTAGTCATAAAATCCTCCTTGAGTAGTACTTGCTACTATTTTAGCACGATTCTCAAGAGATAGGTAGCCTCTCCCCATTCGTCTAAAATTATGGTAAAATGTTTCTTATGAAACGTAAAACATTGGCCTTGTTTGCTGGAGGCGTAGGAGCTTTAGGTCTCTTGGCAATGGCAGAGAAGTATAGACAGTCACGTACAGAAATGAAGAAGGCTGCATTAATCCAAGATATTAGACAAGAATTATCTCACTT
The DNA here is from genome assembly GCF_001808655.1 of Streptococcus sp. HMSC078H03. Taxonomy (NCBI): domain Bacteria; kingdom Bacillati; phylum Bacillota; class Bacilli; order Lactobacillales; family Streptococcaceae; genus Streptococcus; species Streptococcus sp. HMSC078H03. Next base: position 41,595 of record NZ_KV794072.1, on the reverse strand, counting down.
GGGGACTATCGCAGTCCTTTATACAAATCCCACTGATAAGGAAAATCCAGGACTTACAGGAGGTATCGTCTTAGAGGATGGACGTTCCTATAGCTTTGTTTATGCAGAGGATATCTTGACCTATGAGGAGGAGCAGGCATGATTATTCCTAAGAATCTTGAAGAATTGGCAAGCTATGTTGAAAGTGATCAAAAGGTGGTTTTCTTTTTCACTGCCGATTGGTGTCCAGACTGCCAGTTTATCTATCCCGTTATGCCTGAAATTGAAGCCCTCCATCCAGATATGACCTTTGTGCGTGTTAACCGTGATGATTATATGGCTTTGGCGCAAACTTGGAATATTTTTGGTATCCCAAGTTTTGTCGTGACTCAGAAAGGTCAGGAATTGGGACGCTTGGTCAATAAAGCTCGTAAAACCAAAGAAGAAGTCAATGCCTTTTTGTCGGAGATTTAAAAGATGAAAATCAATCACTTTCCTAATATCTCTCTTGATATTTCAGAAACTAAAGAAAAGTATCTGACAGAAAAAAATGAGGAGATCATCGAAGAATTATGCCAAATTTTAGTAGAGCATTCCAAAATTGAAAGTGATATCTTCCTAAAACACCAAGAAATAAACACCTACAAAAAGGAAAATAATCTGCCTACACATCAAACTATTCCTGGGGAAATGGAGTTATTTGATGAATTTAAAGAGAAGTTGACTCCTTTAGCTCAAAAATACTTGACTGATAACTGTTATAAAAGAGGTTTTTCAGCTTCTTTTGGTTCTCCAGGCACCTATGATTTTGTGTTAGAGCCCTGTCGAGTTAAGTTTATTATGAAGAGTAAGGCTAAGATGTTTCTCGAATTTTCTTATGGGAATGACTTTTGGTACCATAAACAATTTATCGTAAAATTAACAGAGAGTGACTGGAAAATTGACAAGATTAGTTATCGCTATGGTAGTAATGACGATTCTTGGCATGTCAGTCGATTTTAAAATCTATAAAAGAACTATTGAAGGAGAACCCATGATTTTTGCATACAATAAGGAACAAGTTGGTGACGTTTTGTTGGTTATCTTGGAAGATACTAAGGACATCAAACGTAGCGTAGAACGTAAAGGTAAAGTGGCGCGTGTCACAGCTGATGAAACAGGCAAGACTCTTGCTTGGAATATTTTTGAAGCGTCAAGCCTCATTGATATTGAAGGTAACGGTCAAGTTTTCTTGTCAGACCAAGATGTAGCTGTTTTGAACGAGGAATTGGCTAAAGAGGGCTTTGAAGAGCGTTTGGAAAACACACAAGGTCCAGTCTTTGTGGTTGGACAAATTGATGAAATGGTTGCACATCCAGACAGTGACCACCTTAACATCTGCCAAGTGAACATCGGTGATAAGAAGGTCCAAATCGTTGCAGGAGCACCAAACGCAGCGCTTGGGCTTAAAACTATCGTAGCCCTTCCTGGTGCTATGATGCCTAGTGGTGCCCTTATCTTCCCAGGAAAACTTCGTGGTGAAGATAGTTATGGTATGATGTGTGCCCCACGTGAGTTGGCACTTCCAAATGCCCCACAAAAACGTGGTATTATTGAGCTTGATGATTCAGCAGTAGTCGGTGAGGCTTTTGATCCAGCTAAACACTGGAAAGGGTAAATAAGACAAGAAGCGGTAAGTAAGCCGCTTTTTTGTTTGTCATAAGGAAAGTTTATAGCTAATCATAAAAAAGAAAGATTATGCAAGTTATAATATTTTTCTTAAAATGTAATCAATATTTATTTTAGGAGGTACTTATGCTTACAACTATTCTTTCTGGTGGCCTCATTGGTCTGATATTTGGATTCATTTTGCAACGAACTCGTTTCTGCTTGACTGGTGGTTTCCGAGATATGTATATTGCACGTAATAATACATTATTTTACGCTTTTCTTATTGCAATCACAGTAGAAAGTATAGGAGTACTTTCCCTGATTCAATTAGGTATTATTGGAAACCCTTATGAAGAATTTTCCGTGTTAGGAGCAATTGTGGGTTCCTATCTATTTGGTATTGGAATTGTTCTCGCTGGGGGATGTGCCACAGGAACGTGGTATCGTGCCGGTGAAGGTCTCCTAGGTAGTTGGGTTGCACTATTCTTTTATATGACAAGTGCAGCGGCTATGAAATCAGGATTTCTTGTTCCTTTGAATCAATTAATAGCTAAGCGATGGGTAATTAATGATGATTTAGCTGGTCAATTAGGAATTCCGGTTTGGTATCTTCTTGTTTTCTTAGTAGCTATAACAAGTTTCATTGTCATTCGAGAGTTACGTAAGCCCAGACGTCAGATTGCTACACTTCCATCAAAATATAAGGGAGTGAGACACTATCTTTTTGAGAAAACTTACCATAAATATTTTGCAGGATTTCTAATAGGTCTTGTTGCTTTAATTGCTTGGCCTGCTAGTCAGTTGACAGGTCGTGTTGGAGGGTTAGGGATTACAACTCCCTCAGCACATCTAATTATTTATATTATTACAGGTGATAGTAAACAGCTTGGTTGGGGTGTTTTTCTTGTATTGGGGATTTTTCTTGGTTCCTTTCTTGCTGCAAAAGGTTCTCGAGAGTTTCGTTGGCGCTTGCCAGACTTGTCAACCATCGGTAAGAGCACACTAGGGGGTATTTTTATGGGAATCGGTGCTTCATGGGCTGGTGGTTGTACGATTGGTAATGGTTTAACAGCTACAGCAATTTTTTCTAGTAAGGGATGGATTGCTTTACCAGTGACTATTTTAGGTGTTTGGACGGCTTCCTATATTATCTTTGTAAAACCCAACAAAAATTAAGAGGAGAATATCATATGGCTTTGATAAAACTTGAAACGGGTGGATTGGTATGTCCATTCCCATTGATTGATGCGAAGAAAAAAATGGCTGAATTAGCTACAGGTGATGAGTTGTTGATAGCTTTCGATTGTACGCAAGCAACGGAAAGTATACCAAACTGGGCTGCAGATAATGATTATCCTGTGACGCGCTTTGAACAAGTCGGTCCTGCTTCATGGGAAATTGTGGTTCAAAAACGTTGAGCTAGCTAAACGAGTAGAGAAAATTTAACATTCAACTGCTGTTATGAAAATATCTGAGAGAGCAGTATTACTAGAAAAGTAATAGTCTCCTATTTACTAGGAATATTAGGACAATTTGCTTATGTAGATTGGAGTATTAGTAAGGATACTCTCAAAGAAATCTGTAAAGCTATTTAAAATAATCTATTTTTTACTTCCGCTTACGAATAGATAGGTGGAGGTAAAAAAATGTATAACAAAGTTATTTTAATTGGACGTTTGACGGCGACTCCTGAAATGGTAAAAACTGCTAGTGATAGGTCTTTTACACGTGTCACAGTTGCGGTTAATCGTCGCTATAAGACGCAAAATGGTGAGCGTGAGGCTGACTTTATTACAGTGGTTGTCTGGGGGCGTTTGGCTGAGACCTTAGCATCTTATGCTAGCAAGGGGAGTTTAATTTCTCTTGATGGGGAGCTTCGTACCCGTAAGTACGATAAGGATGGTCAAACCCATTATGTTACTGAAGTGCTTTGTTCCTCTTTCCAACTTCTGGAGAGTCGTGCTCAGCGTGCTGTTAGGGAAAATAATCCTGATAATGACTTGGCTGACCTCGTCTTGGAAGAAGAACTTCCCTTTTAGTTTATCCTTTGACTAGCTATCTAGGTCTCCTATCTTTGAAGCAACCTCTCTAAAAAATCATTATCTTGTTCCATACCTTGTTTTGAAGAATTGTTGGAGATAAAACATTAAACACTTGTTAGACTAATAAACAGTAAAATTAGATAAGACTTAGGATGGTAGGTGTTTAATAGTGTAGATAGACTAGAAAAAATAGTTTAAGAATCCCTAAAATGCTGATATATCAACATTTTAAATGTTAAGCGAAATATTCAAAACAATGAATACAATTAACAGTTGTTTCTAATCTATATCATTGTTTTATTACCGATTTTTAAATTAAATGATAGAGGTTTCATGATAAACTATAGGTGGGTAAGGAAAAAGCTATAAAAGTTACTTTTATAGTAGGCATTATTTGTTTGGAAGGAAAGTGTGAAATATCACAACTATAACGCTATCCTTGCAATTGTTTGAGACAGTTGCATTTTTGTTTATCGTTGTGAGGCCTTAGGCCTATATAATGATTTCACAGACAATTGACTATGACACTCCGACTGACATATGAATTAGGATGTTAAGCGGTCGTTGACTTTTCGTCTAGCCTTGGGGGAACACATTGGTGTGATTCCTAAGACTCACCAGACTAATGTGTTTGAAGCTAGGATGATTCGTCTTAGCTTTTTTTGTGTCCTTTAAAATGGAGGTCTTCGGTATTGCTTTTCTTATGCTATAATAGAAGAACTAAGCGAGACACTATCTCGCAAATCTTGGAACGGGAGTGACACTAATGCTTGACTTTACCCAAGAAGAGAAAGACTTTTTTATGTCTGAAGCTCTTAAGGAGGCCGAAAAATCTCTAGATAAAGCAGAGATTCCAATTGGCTGTGTCATCGTTAAAGATGGCGAAGTCATAGGTCATGGGCACAATGCACGTGAGGAGCTCAATCAAGCTATCATGCATGCGGAGGTCATGGCTATTCAAGAGGCTAATAGGACTGTAGGCAATTGGCGTTTGTTAGATTGTACCCTCTTTGTAACCATCGAACCCTGTGTCATGTGTAGTGGGGCAATTGGCTTGGCTCGTATTCCTAAAGTTATCTATGGAGCAAGCAATCAAAAGTTTGGTGGTGCAGGTAGCCTTTACGATATCCTAAGAGATGAACGTCTCAACCATCGCGTAGAAGTAGAGACTGGTGTCATGGAGGAAGAGTGTGCTAAGATTATGCAAGACTTTTTCCGTCAGAGTCGTGAACGCAAAAAAGAAGCCAAACGATTGGCTAAATTGGAAACAAGGCAAGATATGTAAACAAAAGTGCAAGTCCCTTTGGACTTGCATTTTTGAATGGAAGATGAATTTTTGTTTTCCTGAAGGCAGTTTAGGTCACTCTTTCTATGATTTATTTTTTTCTTTCTCTCTTGTTAAAAGAAAAATAGGCATAAAGAGAATCAGAGTACCAAAAGCGGACTTCAAATTAGTATCAATAATTGGTGTTCCTAATCGTACATGAAAGATAAGGTTGATTAGGAGTATCAGAAGTAGGCTACTGATAATTCCAGCTAAAGCTATTTTTACGAGTAAATAGTTATTCGTTTTAGGTGATTGATTAGCAGTAGTATCATTTGTTTGATTTTTTGTATGTTTCATGAGTTATCATCCTCAAAATCTTTGAGATGTCAGCTGAGTTCTGTTAGTTAGTGGGTGAGGTTATAGAAAGACTTACCTGCAGCATAGCTAAGGTCATAAGTCAGTTTTGCAGCAGCGATGCCAACAGAAATAGCGGCCCAAGGAACTACTCCACCTGATACAGCTTCAAGTTCTTGAGTAGTCATGTTTTTACGATTGTTAATGGTCTTAGTCATTGTTCATATGTCCTTTCTTTTATCGCGCAGAGTCCATGTAGCCATTGTAGGCTCCAAGGCATACCATCGTTCCAATAGGTCCTGAAGCTAGGCAGAGCCCTCCAATGGCAAGGTTAGTCTTCCATCCTCCTCCTGTTACTGAGGCTAGGTCAGCTGCCTTCATTTCTTTGTTAATCATTGTCATTCTCCTTTTTTATTTTAGGTGAGTTTTTAAATCTCATACCCTCTCACCACGAGTTAAGAGATATGTTAAACATGACTTCTCCTTTAAATAAAGTCAGCCATGTCACTAGCTTTTGGTGCTTTCCTCAAGCTATGGATTTATTATAAGGTGTCGAGAAATAAAAAAGTAGTGACATAAATGTCACCATGGTAAGTCTTATGCTTTATCGAAGTTTAGACTGATCGAAGGAAATAATAGGGACTGATAGGGGATAGATCTAGCTAGTCTTATCTTAAGTTCTCTACTTGCAATCACTTCGATTTATGGTATAATATTTTTCGGAGCAACATCTGTGCGTGAAGCGGGTCAGGGGAGGAATCCAGCAGCCCTAAGCGATTTCAGGTGTGTGCTCTTTTTTTGTGTTAAGGAGGATTTATGGCCAAATTTAGTGTTTTTAAAGATCAAGAGAGTCTTTTTGCTTGTCCTATCTGTCAAGCGCCAATGCATTTGGATTTGTCTAGCTTGGTTTGTCAGAATAGGCATACCTTTAATATCGCCAAGCAGGGCTTTGTTAATTTTTTGAGACAGACTAAGGGAGATAAGCACTATGATATGGCTTCTTTTGAAAAGAGGAGTCAGATTCTTGCAGCAGGCTATTACGATTCTATCCTGGAGGTGATTTCAGAGCGCTTGCGTGACCTTCCTGGACACTCGCACGTTCTAGATGTTGCCTGTGGTGAGGGCTATTATAGCCGTCAGTTGGCTCAAGAGTTTGACAAGGATTTCATGGCCTTTGATTTGTCTAAGGATTCTATCCTTCTTGCGGCTCGTCAAAATCCTCAGAAAAACGTAGCTTGGTTTGTTGGCGATTTGGCTCAATTGCCTTTACGTGAAAACAGTATTGATGTGATTTTAGATATTTTTTCACCAGCTAATTATCAAGAATTTGGACGACTTTTGTCTGATCATGGCTTGATTTTTAAGGTTATTCCTCATGAGGATCATCTTAAAGAGTTTCGCCAATTGTTACCGGAGGCGCAGGCTTATTCGAACCAGGATGTTCTGGAACATTTTCAAGAGTCCTGTGACCTTTTGGAGCGTGTGACGATTGCTAAGACTTGGTCTATGCCATCAGAGCATGTTCAAACATTTGCCGAGATGACACCTCTTTTCTTCCATGCCAATAAGGAGACTTTGGACTTGACTTCAGTGACGCAATTAACCGTTGCGGGAGAACTGCTGATTGGCCGTATTAGAGATGATAAGCAATCCTAACAGTCGTTGGGATTTTTTTGATGGGAAAATGTCTCAGTTAGCTTGTTTGGTCTTCCTAAAAGGTGTATGATGAGAGCAATAAGTAAGAAAGTTTCAGTAATGGGTAAAAAGCGATGAAAAGTAGAGCCTATAAGAACTACATTTTTGATTTTTATGGTACCTTGGTTGATATCCTAACCGATGAGAAGGATCCTGTGTTATGGGATAAACTAGGCCAGCTATATCAAGCTTATGGAGCGGCTTATGAAGGTGATGTTCTTAAAAAGGCTTATGCTAAGCGCGTGGATCAGGCCCGTAAGGAGTTAATGGAGCTCAAAGGAGTTGCTTATCCAGAAATTGATTTAGCCCACATTTTTAACCAGCTTTATGTAGATGCTCGGCCTCAGTCTAGTAACTCTAATCAGCCGGACGATTGGGGAAATTTGATAGCCATGGTCTTTCGCGTCTTATCTCGCAAACATTTGACGGCTTATCCTCATACTAAGGAGGTTCTAGCCTTTCTAAAAGAGCAGGGATGTCGGATTTATCTCTTGTCTAATGCTCAAGCAGCCTTTACTAACGCTGAGATTGATCTAATGGCGTTAAGACCTTATTTTGATGCTATTTACTTGTCTTCGGATGCCGGTATCTGTAAGCCCCAACCTGAATTTTTAAAGCAAGTTTTGGATGATCATGGGTTAAACCCGTCTGAGACTGTCATGGTTGGAAATGACTTGACGACTGATATTGCTGTGGCTGAAGCAGTTGGGATCGATGGTATCTTGCTGAATACCTTCCCTTATTCTCGTCGAGAACTGGAGAATTCTCCAATTAAGTCAGACCTAGTGATTACTGATATAGAGGCTCTAAAGACCAATTTTACATAAAAATACACTCTATTTGGCAAAAGCAAAGACAATTATCAGAATTTTTGGTATAATAATTCCTAACTTTATGTGAATGGAGAATCTCATGACTGCACAAAAAATGTCTGCACAAGAAATTATCGCTTTTATCGGTAATGCTGAAAAGAAAACGAATGTTAAAGTAACTTTTGAAGGGGAATTGGCAACTGCTGTTCCAGCTTCTGTCACTAAACTTGGTAACGTTCTTTTCGGAGACTGGAAAGATATTGAACCACTTCTTGCTAACTTGACTGAAAACAAGGACTATGTTGTGGAACAAGATGGCCGTAACTCAGCTGTTCCATTGCTTGATAAACGTCACCTTAATGCACGTATCGAACCAGGCGCTATCATCCGTGACCAAGTAACTATCGAAGACAATGCTGTCGTTATGATGGGTGCTGTAATCAATATCGGTGCTGAAATTGGTGCTGGTACTATGATTGATATGGGTGCTATCCTTGGTGGTCGTGCTACTGTTGGTAAAAACAGCCACATTGGTGCGGGTGCTGTCCTTGCTGGTGTGATTGAACCAGCTTCAGCAGACCCAGTTCGTATCGGTGACAACGTTCTTGTTGGTGCTAATGCTGTTGTTATTGAAGGTGTTCAAGTTGGTAACGGTTCAGTCGTTGCTGCTGGAGCTATCGTTACTCAAGATGTTCCTGAAAATGTGGTTGTAGCTGGTGTTCCAGCTCGTATCATCAAGGAAATCGATGAAAAAACACAACAAAAAACAGCACTTGAAGACGCTTTGCGTAACTTGTAACATATTGATAGTAGAGGCCTGTAGGGCCTCTATTTCTAGATTCTCTATAAAATAAGACAAATAAAAAGGATAAAAACATGACACTTGATTTAATTAAAATCAGACGAGACCTTCACCAAATTCCTGAAATTGGTTTGGAAGAATTTAAAACTCAGGCTTATCTCTTAGAGCGTATTGCTGAAATGACTGAAGGTAAGGATTTTGTGGAGCAACGTACTTGGCGTACAGGAATTCTTGTCTATCTTCACGGGCATGCTCCTGAAAAAACTATTGGTTGGCGTACAGATATTGATGGTCTCCCAATCGTAGAGGAAACCGGTCTTGACTTCAAGTCTACTCATGAAGGTCGTATGCATGCTTGTGGACACGATATGCACATGACCACAGCACTTGGTCTTTTGGACCAGATGCTTCAAGTACAGCCTAAAAATAACATGCTCTTCCTCTTCCAACCAGCCGAAGAAAATGAAGCTGGTGGTATGCTTATATATGAAGATGGTGCCTTTGGAGATTGGTTGCCAGATGAGTTTTATGGTCTCCACGTCCGTCCAGATTTCAAGGTAGGTGATATTGCGACTAACACAAGCACCCTTTTTGCTGGGACTTGTGAAGTCCTCGTTACTTTCAAGGGGAAAGGTGGACATGCGGCCTTTCCACATGAGGCCAATGATGCCCTTGTAGCAGCTTCTTACTTTATTACTCAGGTGCAAACGATTGTCAGTCGTAATGTTGACCCTATCCAGGGTGGGGTAGTTACCTTTGGTTCTTTCCATGCAGGAACTACTAACAATGTTATCGCTGAAACTGCAGAGGTTTATGGAACTATTCGTACCCTTACTCAGGAAATGAGTCTCCTTATCCAGAAGCGCGTGCGCCAGATTGCAGAGGGTGTAGCAGCTAGCTTTGGTATGGAAGTGGATATCATGTTGAAACAAGGTGGTTATCTTCCTGTGGAAAATAATCCAGCCTTGGCTAAAGAGTTAATGAGCTTCTTTGATGCTAGCCCAGAGGTCAACCTGATTGATTGTCCACCAGCTATGACTGGAGAGGATTTCGGTTATTTGCTTAGTAAGGTTCCTGGTGTCATGTTCTGGTTGGGAATTGACACGCCATATGCACTTCACCATCCTAAGATGAGTCCAAATGAAGATGCTCTCGCTTTTGCAGTGGCTGAAATTGGAAAATTCCTTAAACACAAGGCAGAAGCCTAACCATAGTTGATACAACTAAAAAATCTACCAAGTCTGACTTTTGGTAGCTTTTTTGATATGATAAACCTATGAAAAATGAACTTAGAAAAACAGTCTTGGCTCAGTTAACTTCACAAGAACCTGAGACTAAGGCTAAGATAGATAAACATCTTTTGGAGCAATTGATTGCCTTACCTGCTTATAAAGATGCCCAGGTGATTGCGACTTATTTGTCTTTTCCTCATGAATATGATACCAGTCTTTTAATCAATCAGGCTTTAAAGGATGGTAAACGACTGTTGATTCCTAAAACATATAAACAAGGTCGAATGATTTTTGTGGATTATGATCCAGATAATCTTGTTGCAACCTCTTTTGGCTTGATGGAACCTGCGTCTGATTTGGCTGTGGAAAAATCAGAGATTGATTTGATTCATGTGCCAGGAGTAGTTTTTAATGATGAAGGCTATCGCATTGGTTACGGAGCAGGTTACTATGACCGCTATTTGTCTGATTTTGAAGGGGAGACCGTTAGTACGGTTTATCCTTGCCAGAAACATGATTTTCAACCAGACAACTATGATATACCTGTTAAGGAGGTCGTCACATGCAAATAAATGAGTGGAAGAAATACCCAGCAACCTATCTATTGTTGGGGCTTACGACGCTGACTTTCATCTGTCAATATCTCTTAAATGGCTTTCAAGCGACCTCGCCTTTGAGCCTCTTTAAGATGGGGGCTATGTACGGTGCTTTTGTTCAGTACAGCCCACTGAACCTCTGGCGTCTTGTAACACCAATTTTTGTGCATATAGGTGTTGAGCATTTTCTATTTAATATGCTTGCCCTTTACTTTATGGGGAAAATGGCTGAGCAGATTTTTGGGACTCTACGTTTTCTAGGGCTCTATTTGTTAGCTGGTGTTATGGGAAATGCCTTTACCTTACTTTTTACGCCTAATGTTATTGCGGCTGGTGCTTCGACATCCTTGTTTGGGCTTTTTGCGGCTGTTGTGATTCTTGGCTATTATAGTCATAGTCCTTTGCTTAATCAGTTAGGTCGCAATTACTTGGCTTTGATTGTCATTAACTTAATTTTCAACCTGTTTACACCTAGTGTTGGGATTACAGGCCATCTCGGTGGTTTAGTTGGAGGTGCTCTTGCGGCTATCTTTTTGGCCAACAAGGTTGAAAGCCGCTTATTTAGTAAAGGTTGGCGTTCTACAGCCCTTTTAACCTACATGTTACTATTGCTGATTCTTCTAGGGTTTACCTATCTTTAAGTCATATGAAAAAACCATCGAATGTCATGTTCGATGGTTTTTATATTAGTCTTTTTTAGCTGCTTTGCCTTCAAGTTTGTGTCCCAAGTCAATGAGGTATTGCTTGAGGTCATCTTTAACTTGAGGATGTTTAAGTGCGTAATCGATAGACGTTTTCATGAATCCGAATTTGTCACCGACATCATAACGGTCTCCAGTAAATTCGCGAGCAAAGACGCGTTGTGTCTTGTTAAGTTTATCGATAGCATCAGTCAATTGGACTTCATTTCCAGCACCTGGTTCTTGAGTTTCCAAAATACCGAAAATTTCAGGTGTTAGAAGGTAACGCCCGATGATAGCAAGATCACTTGGTGCATCCTCTGGATTTGGTTTTTCAACGAAAGTTTCAACGCTATAACGTCCATTTTCACCTTTGCCTTGAGGGGCGATGACACCATAAGAAGAAACTTCTTCGTGAGGTACAGGCATAACTGCAATGGTTGATGCGTGCGTTTCCTCATAGTCGTTAATGAGCTGCTTAGTCAAAGGTACTGCTTTGTCATTAGTGATATCCATGAGGTCGTCACCAAGCATGACAACGAATGGTTCATTTCCGACAAATGCTTTGGCTTGAAGAACAGCATCTCCAAGACCACGTGGGTGGCTTTGGCGGATAAAGTGGAGGTTGATAGCAGTGGTATCATTAACCAATTTCAACAGGTCTGTCTTACCTTTTTGTTCCAAGTTGTATTCTAACTCGAAGTTTGAATCAAAGTGGTCTTCGATAGAACGTTTTGACTTACCAGTAACCACCAAGATATCTTCGATACCTGATTTGAGGGCTTCTTCAACGATAAATTGGATGGTTGGTTTGTCAACGATTGGCAACATTTCTTTGGCCAAGGCCTTAGTAGCTGGTAAAAAGCGTGTTCCGAGTCCTGCAGCGGGGATGATAGCTTTTCTAACTTTTTGATTCTTCATGAGAACTCCTTAGATTTTTATTTTTTATCCCATTCATTTTCAGAGCGCAATTCATTGGACATCATATTGAGAATAGATTCCTTGATATCAGCACCCTCATAGATAGATTTGTAGATTGCTGTTGTAATTGGCATGTAGACGCCGAGTTCTTGGGCGATTTCGTAGGCAACCTTTGTGGTTGAAATACCTTCGATAACCATTCCCATGTTACGTTCAATGTCTTCTAGCTTTTCTCCACGACCGAGCGCATCCCCAGCACGCCAGTTACGTGAATGGATAGAAGTTCCTGTAACGATAAGGTCACCAACCCCAGATAGACCGCTGTAAGTCAAAGGATCAGCCCCAAGTTTCACACCAAGACGAGTAATTTCCGCAAGTCCACGAGTAATAACGGCTGCCTTAGCATTGTCCCCATATCCCATACCGTGGAGGGCACCAGCACCTACCGCGATAATGTTTTTAAGAGCACCAGCTGTTTCAACACCAATCACATCTGAATTGGTGTAGAGGCGGAAGTAGCTATTGCTGAAAATACCTTGGACATAGCGTGCCGCTTCAAGATCCTTAGATGCTGCTGTAATCAAAGTGATATCGCGAACGATAGTTTCTTCAGCATGGCTTGGACCAGATACGACAACAATCTCACTACGAAGTTCCTTAGGAATCTCTTCTTCAAGGATTGTTGAAAGGCGTTCGTGTGTTCCAGGTTCCAAACCTTTTGAAGCATGCATGACAACAACTTCGTGGTCCAAAAGTTCAGCAACTTGCTTAGCAACTAAGCGAGTAACCTTGGTTGGAACAACAAAGAGAACAGCGTCGACACTATCTAGGGCTTCAGATAGCTCTTTGTAGGCTTTAATGTTTTCATCTAAAACCACATCCTTGAAGTAGCGGGTATTGGTGTGTTTCTCGTTAATTTCATCAATTTGTTCAGGGATGTTTCCCCAAATACGAACCTCGTGTCCGTTGTCGTTGAGTACCTGAGCAAGGGCAGTTCCCCATGAACCAGGGCCCAAGACAGCGATTTTTTGTTTTTTCATCATTAGGTCTCCCTTTAGGTCCTTTCTAACAAAGTAGAAAAAGACTGTATTCTTTCTCATTATAACATAAGAAAAGCATGTTTGTCTTGTACTCTCTGTTAGGAGGGCTGATGGCTATTTATTTTTTCAGCCAATTTTGGGCAATGTAGCCCCCAATGAGAGCAGCCATGAGCGTTCCTCCAATCAGGATTAAGACATGACTGGCTGTAAAGGGAACCATAACTTGATTTACATAATCTTGAGTTTTCCCTTTGGCTAGGAGCTGTGCGATATAAGCTTTGGGCGCAAGCCACATGGTGATAATGGGTGCTAAGTTCCCTAGGGAAAAGATCATATAGGAAAGTAAATTAAGTTTACTATTCTCATAGTTCCCTTTCTTAGCTAGAAAGTCAGCGACAAGGCCAGCCAGAAAGCTAGGAAGAAAGGCTAGAACAAAGTGCCCAGAAGCAAAGAAGAAGAGGGACATAAAGATACCCAGACAGGTAATCGCTCCAAATTGTTTTGTCTTTCTGATAAGCCCCAAGTAGACCCAGCCTGCAAAGATAGCCGCTAAGGCAGGTGTATGATACATATTTTTGACTTTGAAAAAGATTAAATCAATAGCAACTGCAAGGGCTAGGCAAATAAAATACAGTAGAATAGCTAGGCTGGTTTGTTTGATGAATGTCTTTTGACGCATGTGGTCTCCTAATCAATGTGAGGTGTTTTAGTTTTATTGAGCCAAGAGTATGCCAAACCAATGAAAATACCTCCGCCAATCCAGTTACCGAAGAAAACGACTACCCACTGACGTAGAATATTTGCCAAAGTGAAATTATCCACAGCATCACGCACACCGTTGAAACCGAGCAACATGAAAGAAGCAAAGTTAGCAATCAAGTGTTCATTAATCAAAAATACAAACATAAAGATAGCTGATAGCGCAATGAAAATTTTAGCAGATTCTTCTTTGAGGAGCATGTAGCCCAAGATGGCAATATTAACGAACATATTAGCTGTAATACCTTCTGTAAAGTTCATCCAATCTGTTTTTCCAAGCTTGGTTGAGACAGCAGTAACTAAGAAACTCTTGTCAGTCAAATGTTGGAAAGAGAAGGATTGGTTGAAGAACCAGGCCAAGATAAGGGCACCGACAAAATTAAAGAAGGTACAGTAGAGGAGGATGGCACACACCTTGCTCCATTTGATTTTACCATAATAGGCACCACTGGTCAGGAACATCATGTTTGAAGTAGCCAACTCTCCATTGAATATGAGAACGAAGACCAGTCCGATGGCAAAGATAAAGGCGAAGACAAAACGAGAAAGGGCTGGAATACCTGTAGCGATAACATCCGCACCAATAATTCCTACAGCAGTTGACATAGTAAGATAAGCTCCAGCGAGCATAGAGCGCAAGGCATAGCGCCCCAGACTTTCGTCAAAGAGAGCTTCTTTTTTAGCGCAGGCAGCGAATACTTTTTCTTTAAATTGAGACATAGGTTTACCTCTAAAATGTGTGGCATGGAGCATGGGCAAATGCGCAAGCTCGAGTGAAAATAAATCTAAGATGACCATGAAAAAAAGTCAGGACAGTTGTCCCAACTTTTCCAAGTCTTAATATGAGGATGCTCCGGATGTGGCATCTGCGGCTGAAGATGCATCGCCGTGACCACCCGCATCTGATGCACCAGATGTGGCGTCGCTACCGCCATGACTAGCTGCAGCTGGTGCAAAAGGACCGCTTCCTCCGACAAGGCGTTGACCAGTTGTTTCGAGATACCAGTCAAGCCATGGTTTAAAGTTAAAGACGATTTCATTGATTCCTGCATAAGAACCATCATCATAGTACATAGCCTGATAGTTGTGCGTATTGATAACTCCTTCAGGTGACCCTGGAACAATCGTACGAACATATTCTTGGTTACCATTACGAAGTGTACCGATAACCCATTCTACATTTTTCATACGAGCTGGTGGAAGTGAGCCGTGAACAGTTGACATACGGCTACCAGATTGAGGTGGTACACGTTTAGCAAACATAGTGTCAGGATCTTGATGGGCGTTATTGTAGTAGAGGAACTGGTTGTTATCATCGGCATAGGTCAATTCAAATGGCATAGCCTTGAGGAACATGTCAATTTGATTAACCGTCAAAATACCGTGGTCCAATTTCACGTAGGTATCACCAGATACCGCACCAGTGATTTCAGCTACTTTTTCTACCCACTCTGGATCGTCAGGATCAACTTCGGTAACAGTTGTAGCGATTGGGTTGTTACAATCCAAGTCTTCAGGTTCAATTGGTTTTGGTTTTTTCAATTTAGAAACCACTCCTACATATTGGATGAAATTATCTAAGCATTGTTCAAGAAAGTTAATAGTACCTTCGTTAGTAATGTTCCCCTCAAGGTCAAAGGCTTCTTTAGCCTTTCCAAGCAAGAATTCATTACCTGGAAGTGTATAGGCATTGACACCAGGTGCTTCAAGGATTTTACGCAAATGCACTTGGGCACGTGAAGTTCCTTGGTCGTAGTAAGAAGCACCAACAATCATTACAGGCTTGTTTTCAAATGGGTGCACTTCGAATGAGAGCCACTCTAAAACTGACTTAAGTGCTGCAGAGATAGTGTGGTTATGTTCAGGTGTTGCAATGATAACACCGTCAGCGCGTGTAATTTTGTTATTAAGTAAGCGAAGTTGGAAGCTGTCATCCCATTTTTCATCTTGGTTAAACATAGGAACTTCATCAATTTCCAAAACTTCAAGTTCAAATTTTATTTTAAAATGTCTTCTGATAAATTCGAGCAGTTTACGGTTATATGATTGGTCATAATTTGCTCCAACGAGTCCAACAAATTTCATAGTTTCTATTCTCCTGTCCTATAGGCTTTCCCAGTCGAAGTCTTCAGCTTCTTTATGTAGCAACTCTGTAGCATGTGAGAGTTTACCAGTAATTTTGACGTAGAGACGGAAGTCATCGAAAATAGCATCTAGTTTTTTGATGACATCAAGGTCGACTAAATCACCATTGCTATCAAAAGCTTGTAGGGAATGTGAAAGTAAGAATTCGTCTGGAAGCACATTAGCTTTGATTTCTGGAGCATTCAAGATTTGACGAAGTTGTAACTGTGCACGAGAAGCCCCGAGTGTTCCGTAAGATGCCCCTGTAATCATAACTGGCTTATTCAAAAGAGGGAAAACGCCGTATGATACCCAAGCTAAAGCGTTCATGAGAACGGCAGGAATTGAGTGGTCATACTCAGGTGTTCCAATAATAACACCATCAGCTTCATCGATTTTTTTAACGATTTCAAGGACACTTTCTGGCAATTTCTTGTTAGCGGGTTTGTTAAAGATAGGAAGGTCTTTGATTTCAACAAGTTCGATGTCTGCCTTATCTGCAAAATGTTTCTGAATATATTGCAATAATTGTCTATTAGTTGAACGTTTTGAATTCGTACCAACAAGTCCGATGAATTTCATGACAATTCTCCTTAAAAGTATTATATCTAGTACTATGTTAGCGTTTTCCTGGTTAAAAGTCAATCTTCGTTTAATGAGAAAGTGATTAGACTATTACCTTTGTCATCTTATTTCGAATAGATTATAATAGGATAGATTTAAAAGTCTGAAGCTAGCATGGCTAGTTTATACAAATACTAGTCAATAGATGTATCGAAAGGAAAAATAATGACAAAAATTCGTGGATTTGAACTCGTATCAACCTATAACAATCAGGAATTGCTTCCAAAACGTGAGACAGCCCATGCTGCAGGTTATGACTTAAAGGTGGCAGAGAACATTGTCATTGCTCCTGGGGAAATTGTTCTCGTCCCAACAGGTGTTAAGGCTTACATGCAACCTGGTGAGGTTCTCTATCTCTATGACCGTTCATCAAACCCTCGCAAAAAAGGTCTGGTCTTGATTAACTCAGTTGGCGTTATTGACGGCGATTACTATGGAAATCCAGGAAATGAAGGTCATATCTTCGCCCAGATGAAAAATATTACTAATCAGCCCGTGACTCTTGAAGTTGGCGAACGCATCGTTCAAGGTGTCTTTATGCCCTTCTTGATTGTAGATGGAGACGAAGCTGATGGTGTTCGTACAGGTGGCTTTGGATCGACTGGACAGTAGAGGAAGCAAAGTGGCAGATTATTTGTTAGTAATCGATATGCAGTCAGATTATGTTGCTGTAGGAAAAGCATATCATGAAGAACTGATTGCAGCTGTAAATGACAAAATTGCTAGCTATCCTAGCGACCGGGTTATCTATATTCTCAATCGTTTTTTCTGGGAGAGAAAAGATAGAAAGAAGAAATTTGCGACCGGCTTGCTGCTTGTATCTTCTCGTATCTTTGAGAAGCGTCGGGCTTCTTGCTTTACTAATTCAGATTTAAAAGATTTTTTAGAGGGAAATGGTACTAAAAGCATAGAGTTTATAGGGGTAGATGGCAATGGCTGTGTTAAGGCTTCCGTTTTGGCGGCTATCAAGGAGAACTATCAGGTTTCCGTCGGTTTGTCTGCTGTCGGAGTTGCCAACCAGAGGAAATTTCAAAAAACATTGCATAAGTGGCACTCTGCTGGAGTAAGCGTAGAAGGAGAATTATCATAGCTAAGAAAAAATCAACTTTTGTTTGTCGAGAATGTGGCTACAATTCACCCAAATATCTAGGGCGTTGTCCCAACTGTTCTTCTTGGTCCTCTTTTGAGGAAGAAGTTGAGGTGCAGGAGGTAAAAAATGCTCGTGTCAGTTTAACGGGTGAAAAGTCTAAACCTACTAAATTAAAAGAAGTCTCTTCAATTAATTATGCCCGCATAAAGACTGACATGGACGAGTTTAACCGTGTTTTAGGTGGCGGTGTGGTTCCGGGTAGTCTGGTTCTTATTGGAGGAGATCCAGGGATAGGGAAATCGACTCTTCTCTTACAAGTGTCAACACAGCTGGCTAACAAGGGAACTGTCCTCTATGTTTCTGGGGAAGAATCTGCCGAGCAAATCAAATTGCGGAGCGAACGTTTAGGTGATATTGATAACGAATTTTATCTTTATGCTGAGACTAATATGCAAGCCGTTCGCAGCCAAGTGGAGGCTATAAAACCCGATTTCCTCATTATCGACTCTATTCAGACCATCATGAGTCCAGAGATTTCAGGCGTTCAAGGCTCTGTATCTCAGGTTCGTGAAGTTACTGCTGAACTCATGCAGATTGCCAAAACCAATAACATTGCTACATTTATTGTTGGGCATGTGACTAAGGAGGGACAGTTGGCTGGACCACGTATGTTGGAACACATGGTGGATACTGTGCTCTATTTTGAGGGAGAACGTCATCATACCTTCCGTATTTTACGAGCAGTCAAAAACCGTTTTGGTTCAACTAATGAGATTGGGATTTTTGAGATGCAGTCTGGTGGTTTGGTAGAAGTGCTAAATCCTAGCCAAGTTTTCTTAGAGGAACGCCTAGACGGAGCCACAGGTTCTGCCATTGTTGTAACAATGGAAGGTAGCAGACCTATCTTAGCTGAAGTTCAAGCCTTGGTGACCCCAACCGTCTTTGGTAATGCCAAGCGGACAACAACAGGACTGGATTTTAACCGCGTCAGCCTCATTATGGCTGTTTTAGAGAAACGTTGTGGTCTTCTTCTCCAAAATCAAGATGCTTATTTAAAATCAGCTGGTGGTGTCAAATTGGACGAGCCGGCTATTGACCTTGCTGTTGCCGTTGCCATTGCTTCTAGTTACAAGGAGCTTCCAACCAATCCACAAGAAGCCTTTATAGGAGAAATTGGCTTGACCGGAGAGATACGCCGAGTAACTCGCATTGAACAGCGTATTAATGAAGCTGCTAAACTAGGTTTTACTAAGATTTATGTTCCCAAAAATTCTCTGCACGGCATGAAAATTCCAGAAGGTATCCAGGTGGTTGGCGTTACGACAGTGGGAGAAGTACTCAAAAAAGTCTTTTCTTAAAAAAGTGATAAAAAGTCAATTTGAAAACGTTTGCAAAATTATATCTCCAATGCTATACTTTTCATAAGGATAGGGAGGTATTTATTATGCAATTTTTCACAGACAGCAACATGCAATTCCCTTTAGTAGAGTTATCTCTTAATCAAGGTGAAACAGTCTTTATCCAGCGTGGCAGTATGGTATATCACACACCAAATGTGACACTGAGTACCAAATTGAATGCCAGTGGATCAGGTCTAGGTCGCTTTGTAAAAGCCGTTGGGCGTTCAATGGTTTCGGGCGAAAGTAGCTTTATTACTCAGGTTGTCTCACAGTCCAATAACGGTTATATAGCCTTGGCCCCTGATTCTCCTGGTCAAGTGATTCCACTTTATTTAGGTGAAAAACAGTACCGACTAAATGACGGTGCCTTTCTAGCACTTGATGGCACAGCTTACTATACAATGGAGCTCCAGTCAGTTGGTAAGGCTATTTTTGGTGGTCAGGGTGGTTTCTTTGTGATGACAACCCAAGGTCAAGGAACACTCTTGGCGAATGCCTACGGTTCTATTAAAAAAATTGAGCTAAACAACCAAGAAGTGACTATTGATAATGCTCATGTCGTTGCCTGGAGTCAGACACTTGATTACAATATTCACTTGGAAAATGGTTTCTGGCAGTCTATTGGGACAGGAGAGGGTGTTGTGAATACCTTTAGAGGAACAGGTGAAATTTATGTTCAAAGTCTCAATCTTCAAACCTTTGCAGGCTTGCTTAATAGATACTTACCAAAACGTTCATAGTATAAATTGAAGGAGAGTGGATGCTTGTTAGCATCTATTCTCCTTTTTATATTGCGAACTCAATAGCTGACAAGTTAATAAAAAGATGATAAGATAGTGTTTAAATAATTTGATAGTCAAATTATTTTCTTCATTAGAAAGTGAGTTATTATGTCTTATTTTGAAAACTTTCTCAATGCCAACAAAGCCTATGTTGACCTCCACGGGACAGCCCATCTTCCCTTGAAACCAAAGACTAAGGTGGCTATTGTGACTTGTATGGATTCACGCCTTCACGTTGCCCAGGCCTTGGGGTTGGCCCTAGGTGACGCTCATATTTTGCGTAATGCGGGTGGTCGTGTGACGGAAGATATGATTCGTTCTTTGGTCATTTCTCAACAACAGATGGGGACACGAGAAATCGTAGTTCTTCACCATACAGATTGTGGTGCTCAGACCTTTAAGAACGACGAGTTTACCGCCTATCTCAATAAGGAACTTGGTGTTGATGTTTCTGATCAAGATTTTCTTCCATTCACAGATGTAGAAGAGAGTGTTCGTGAAGATATGGCTATTCTTCGTCAGTCACCGCTTATCCCTGAGGATGTTATCATCTCCGGTGCGGTTTATGATGTAGATACTGGTCGAATGACTCAAGTTCATCCCTAATACCGAAAAGTTTAGCAGGCATGATTGCCTGCTTTTTTCATGGTTTGACATAAAAAAACTCAGCATAAAATATAAATGCTGAGTTAATCTAGTTTTTAAGAAACGATAAAAATGAGAATCACAGTCCCTAAATAGAAAAGACTGGTGATAAAAAAGCTGATACGCCAGAATAACTTAAGAAAACGTTTAAACTTGAAAGATTGTGTTTTTCTTAGCATCTGAATTGTGATAATTATAGCCGCCAAGGATAATAAGATAGTGATGTAAGGCAGAAAGCTATGGGTGAAGAAACGGGCTGACACAGCAACCACCTCAATAAAATAAAGTGGGAAGGTAAGGTCAGCAAAATTAAGCCCGAGGTATTTTAAACTAAAGAATCGGTGGATGATAAAAGCAAAGATAGGTGTTAAAATCAAAAAAGCTATAGCAAAGAATTTATATAGAATCATAAGTCTATTTTACCTCGAAAAGTCCTTTATGTAAATTTTTTCCTAAACTTAATAAGAAATTCTTGCATCTAAAAAGAATTTCTGTATAATAGATAAGGTATGTAAAAACATACTTGTGGGAGGTAACAAAACTTACTTACCGCCAAAACCACAATAGGAGGAAATTACAAAATGGCTAAAAAAGTCGAAAACATCGTAAAACTTCAGATTCCTGCTGGTAAAGCGACTCCAGCTCCACCAGTTGGACCAGCTCTTGGTCAAGCCGGAATCAACATCATGGGATTCACTAAAGAGTTTAACGCTCGTACAGCTGATCAAGCTGGTATGATCATCCCAGTTGTTATCTCTGTGTATGAAGATAAATCATTTGATTTCATCACTAAAACACCACCAGCTGCTGTTCTTTTGAAAAAAGCTGCAGGTGTTGAAAAAGGTTCAGGTACTCCAAACTCAGTTAAAGTTGCTTCAGTAACTCGTGCACAAGTACAAGAAATTGCTGAAACTAAAATGCCTGACTTGAACGCTGCAAACATCGAATCAGCTATGCGTATGATCGAAGGTACTGCACGTTCAATGGGATTCACTGTTACTGACTAATTCAGTTAACAAGAAAACCACAGACGTCGTCTCACTTCGCTGAGTGACGTGGAAGATGAAAGTCGTTATGACCACATTACACAAGGAGAAATAATTAACATGGCTAAAAAAAGCAAACAAATGCGTGCTGCTCTTGAGAAAATCGACAGCACAAAAGCTTACAGCGTAGAAGAAGCTGTAGCTCTTGCACAAGAAACTAACTTCGCAAAATTCGATGCTACTGTTGAAGTATCATACAACCTTAACATCGACGTTAAGAAAGCTGACCAACAAATCCGTGGAGCAATGGTATTGCCAAACGGTACTGGTAAAACTCAACGCGTTCTTGTATTTGCTCGTGGTGCTAAAGCTGAAGAAGCTAAAGCAGCAGGTGCTGACTTCGTTGGTGAAGACGAACTCGTTGCTAAAATCAACGGTGGATGGCTTGACTTTGACGTTGTTGTTGCAACACCAGATATGATGGCAATCGTTGGTCGTCTTGGACGTGTCCTTGGACCACGTAACTTGATGCCAAACCCTAAAACTGGTACAGTAACTATGGACGTTGCTAAAGCAGTTGAAGAGTCTAAAGGTGGTAAAATCACTTACCGTGCTGATAAAGCAGGTAACGTACAAGCTATCATCGGTAAAGTTTCATTCGAAACTGAAAAATTGGTTGAAAACTTCAAAGCATTTAACGATGCAATCCAAAAAGCTAAACCAGCTACAGCGAAAGGTACTTACATCACAAACCTTTCAATCACTACTACACAAGGTGCTGGTATCAAAGTTGATCCTAACTCATTGTAAGAGTAGTAAAAAACCTATCTTCGGATAGGTTTTTTTCTTACTCTAGACACGAAATTTGAGTAGAAAATAAAAAATATTCAGAAAGTAGTGCTGCTTTTTCGAATTTATGGTATAATTTAAGCGTATACACATAATTATTGATTTTGAACTTTTTACGTTGCGAATTAAGGAGGCAATGAATGAAAAAGAGTAAGGTATTTTTACTAGCAACCGTAGGCCTGTTATCTGTAGGTGTTTTAACGGCTTGCTCGTCATCAAGTAAGACGTCTGGTAAGACTTATAATTATGTTTACGGTGGCGATCCTGCAACCCTAGACTATGTTTCTACAAATAAGAAAAACATGACGACAGCCGTTAGTAACGGTGTTGATGGTTTGTTTGAAAATGACCAATATGGGAATCTAAAACCTTCTGTCGCTGAAAACTGGTCTGTTTCTCAAGATGGTTTGACATATACTTACAAGATTCGTAAGGGTGTCAAATGGTACACTTCAGACGGTGAAGAATATGCCAATGTAACAGCTAAAGACTTTGTAACAGGTCTTAAGCATGCTGCTGATACTAATTCTGAAGCGATTTATTTGCTACAAAACTCAGTTAAGGGCTTGAATGATTACCTTTCAGGTGCCAACAAGGACTTCTCAAATGTTGGTATCAAAGCAGTTGATGATTACACTTTGCAATATACGCTTAGCCAACCAGAACCTTACTGGAATTCAAAATTGACCTACTCTGTTACTTGGCCTGTTAATGAAGATTTCTTGAAATCTAAAGGTAAAGACTTTGGTAAGTCAACAGACCCAACATCTATTCTTTATAACGGTCCATATCTTCTTAAATCTTTGACAACGAAATCTTCTATTGAGTTCACCAAGAATGAAAACTATTGGGATAAGGATAATGTCTATTTTGATACAGTTAAATTGACTTACGATGATGGTACAGACCAAGAATCCTTGGAACGTAACTTCACTGATGGAGTCTATAACTTAGCTCGTCTATACCCAACTAGCTCAAACTATTCTAAAGTTGAAAAACAGTACAAAGACAATATTTTCTATACACAACCTGGAGCAGCTGTAGAAGGTGTCGGTATTAATATCGATCGTCAAACTTATGACCATACATCTAAAGAAAATGATCAACAAAAGACATCAACTAAGACAGCTCTTCTTAACAAAGATTTCCGTCAAGCATTAGGTTTTGCCATTGACCGTACAAATTACGCCGCACAACTTAACGGTAAGGAAGGTGGAAGCACTGCCGTTCGTAATATCTTTGTTAAACCAGACTTTGTTCAAGCAGATGGTAAGGACTTCGGAACAATGGTGATGGATCAACTTCCAGCTTATGGTGATGAGTGGTCTGGTGTGAATCTTGCAGATAGTCAAGATGGTCTTTATAATCCAGAAAAAGCTAAGGCTGAATTTGCTAAAGCCAAAGAAGCTCTTCAAGCAGAAGGGGTTCAGTTCCCAATCCATTTGGATGTTCCTGTCAATCAGTCAAATAAAATCTTTGTGAACCAAGTGCAGTCACTTAAACAATCTATTGAATCAGCTCTTGGAAAAGATAATGTTGTACTTGATCTTCATCAATTGTCAACTGATGATTTCTATAACATTACCTACTCTGCTTCAAATGCAGCGGCAGAGGATTGGGACTTGTCAGTAGGTGTGGCTTGGGAGCCTGACTACCTTGATCCATCAACTTATCTTGATGTCTTGAAGACTACAAATGGTGAAAATACTAAATCTTTCATGGGTTATGACAATCCAAATAGTCAAGCGGTTGAAAAAGTAGGTCTTAAAGAATATGACCAATTGGTTGATGATGCTTCTAAGGAAACAACAGACTTGACGGCTCGTTATGAAAAATATGCAAAAGCTCAGGCATGGTTGACGGATAGTGCACTTTATATCCCAACGACTACTTATAACGGTGCAGCCGCTGTAATTTCTCGTATTAAGCCATTCTCAGGAGCTTATGCTCAAGCCGGTGATAAAGGTTCTACATACTACTTCAAGTATCTTAAATCTCAAGATGATATTGTGACTAAGAAACAATACGATTCAGCTTATAAAGATTGGCTTAAAGAAAAAGCAAAATCTAATGACAAAGCTCAAAAAGATCTTGCCAAACACGTTAAGTAATCTATCGAAAACGTCTACCTTTAGGTAGTCGTTTTTTTAACAAAATTTCTCGAACCACCCCTAGATTGTGATATAATAAGAAAGATTGGTACTCGCTTCTAGATTTTTATTTGGAAAGTTTGGGGGATAGAGTTGCCTACTGGTACTTATCATCTTAAGGTTAGTCCTAAGGAAGGGACTTTAGGCTCAATAGGTATCCAAAGACTGAAGAATGAAACAAAAAAAGGAGATTTATCTTGGCTAAAGATATCCGCGTTCGTTACGCACCAAGTCCAACAGGGCTTCTACACATTGGTAATGCTCGTACAGCATTGTTTAACTACCTTTATGCACGTCATCATGGCGGTACATTTATTATCCGTATTGAAGATACTGACCGTAAACGTCACGTTGAAGATGGTGAGCATTCACAGCTTGATAACTTGCGTTGGTTGGGAATTGACTGGGATGAAAGTCCTGAAACACACGAAAACTATCGTCAATCAGAACGTTTACCGCTTTACCAAAAATATATTGATCAACTTTTGGCAGAAGGTAAAGCCTATAAGTCATACGTAACTGAAGAAGAGTTAGCTGCAGAGCGTGAACGTCAAGAAGCAGCTGGTGAAACTCCTCGTTACATTAACGAGTTCCTTGGCATGACTGAAGAAGAAAAAGCTGCCTACATCGCAGAACGTGAAGCGGCAGGTATTGTACCTACAGTTCGTTTGGCGGTTAATGAGTCAGGGATTTATAAATGGCATGATATCGTTAAGGGAGATATCGAATTTGAAGGTGGTAATATCGGTGGTGATTGGGTTATCCAGAAGAAAGATGGATACCCAACTTACAACTTTGCGGTAGTTGTTGATGACCATGATATGCAAATTTCACACGTTATCCGTGGAGATGACCATATTGCCAATACACCAAAACAACTCATGGTTTATGAAGCTCTTGGTTGGGAAGCACCTGAGTTTGGACACATGACCCTTATCATCAATTCTGAAACTGGTAAGAAGTTGTCTAAACGTGACACTAACACCCTTCAATTTATCGAAGATTACCGTAAAAAAGGTTACCTTCCAGAAGCAGTCTTTAATTTCATTGCTCTTCTTGGTTGGAATCCTGGCGGTGAAGACGAAATCTTTTCTCGTGAAGAACTCATTAAACTTTTTGATGAAAACCGTCTAAGCAAGTCACCAGCGGCCTTTGACCAGAAGAAATTGGACTGGATGAGTAACGACTACATTAAGAATGCAGATTTCGATAAGGTCTTTGCTCTTTGCAAACCTTTCTTGGAAGAAGCTGGTCGTTTGACAGATAAAGCTGAAAAATTAGTGGAACTCTACAAACCACAAATGACAGCAGCAGAAGAAATTGTCCCTCTTACAGATCTCTTCTTTGAAGATTTCCCAGAATTGACAGAGGCTGAAAAAGAGGTTATGGCTGGTGAAACAGTACCAACAGTACTTAAAGCCTTTAAAGCCAAACTCGAAGCTATGTCTGATGATGAGTTTGTTGTTGAAAACATTTTCCCACAAATTAAGGCTGTTCAAAAAGAAACAGGAATCAAAGGGAAAAATCTCTTCATGCCAATCCGTATTGCTGTTTCAGGAGAAATGCACGGTCCAGAATTGCCAGATACTATTTTCTTGCTCGGACGTGAAAAATCAATCAAACATATTGATCAAGTTCTTGCAACACTATAAAAACAAACCCAACAATTGTTGGGTTTTCGAATGCACATAAGCGATATGTCAATGATTATATGATAATTGCTAAGCCTACATTTGTAATATAATGATGATATTTCGTAACCATATCATCATTTTCAAAAGTTTAAATTAGTTTTATAATAGATTGGTAATAAAAATTAGGGAGGAGTGAGCATTATGAGAAGATTTGGTTGGTATTTCTACTACGTTATTGGCATGTACCCATAAAAAGAGGTAATGAGTCAGTTAAAGAGCTTAGTTTTTCTAAGCTCTTTTTTATGTTTATGAAAAGTAGGGGACATGTGGAATCGTCTGATGTTAGATTGTTCTTAATCAGGAAAAAATAGCTTTATATTTTTAGCTTTTTCTAATAGGAGTGACGCTAAATTATATATTTATGTTACAATAAAGTAGGTTGATTTTTGAAAGGAAGGGGGGGAGTCTAGAGATGATCGTTTTATTTACGGTTCTACGTCTATTGGCTATTTTAATTGTTAGTCACGATATGTCAGGTTTGCTCAAAACTTGGAAGAGTAAATGCTGGTTTATCGCAGGGAGTCTCTTGCTCTCTCTATTTGTTGGAGGCATT
Source organism: Streptococcus sp. HMSC078H03 (assembly GCF_001808655.1). Classification (NCBI taxonomy): domain Bacteria; kingdom Bacillati; phylum Bacillota; class Bacilli; order Lactobacillales; family Streptococcaceae; genus Streptococcus; species Streptococcus sp. HMSC078H03. Next base: position 14,869 of record NZ_KV794072.1, on the reverse strand, counting down.
ACAGGGTCGCTCTTAGCACTTTTGTTCTGCTATCTTTTCTTAAATAAAATATCAAGTAGTGAAAAGAATTCTTTTCTTTTCACCTTTTTGCCGTGGGTTTTTGTTGAAGTCACCTCGAAACTGCTTCAACTTTATTTTTTCCCATGGATTTTTCAAATTAATTATTTACAGGTCAAAGACACCCCAGTACTCATTGCTTTGTCTTATCTCTTGATTTACCCAATTTTTCATCTGATTGTCAAAGTGTTCTTTATTGACTTTGGTGCTCTCAATGTTATGGGAAATAACCATACTTACCAAGTTAGACAACGCTTATTGGTTGGGGTGACTCTGGCTTATATTATTTTATCTTTAATTATTTTCTATGCTAGTAACATCTTTCCTTACACAGGCCTCTTTATTTATTTAGCAGGCAGTATTACGGTTGTCTACTCCATCCTCTTTATTTTGCTCTTTGCTCAGCTTAATATTTATTCTAAGAGAAGAGTGAAGGATCAGTTGGCTGAAGAAATGGCTAGACACGAGGAAAGTTTAGAAGAATATAGCCACCGTTTAGAAAAACTCTATAATGATATTTCTCAGGTGAAGAAGGATTATCTCGAAGGGCTTAAAACAATGGAGGTTAGTATCCAACGTCGAGACTTACCTGCTTTGAAACAAGAGTATGCAGAACTTTTAGAGAAATCTGGTAATAGCTTAACGTTATCAAATTATGAATTATCACGTTTGATCAACTTAGAAATCACATCTCTCAAGAGTCTCTTTTCTGCTAAAGTGCTTGAGGCAGAGAACTTAGGAATTAAGGTTAACTTGGAGTTGCCAGATGTCATATCGTCAACTCAGATAGAGGCCTTAGATTTGGTTGTGATTTCTTCTGTCTTCTTAAATAATGCTATTGAGTCGGCGGTGGATTCTGAAGATCCTACTTTAACTATATCTTTCTTTAAAAATCAAGGTTATCTTATCTTGGTTATTGACAATACAACCAGAGAAGAACGTATTCCTGTGTCAAGGATTTTTGATGAAGGGGTTTCTAGCAAAGGTGAAGGCCGAGGGCTTGGTTTGTCTAAGGTCGCAGATATACTTAATCGCTATCCAAAAGTAAATCTTGAGACTCGTAGTTGTGACCATCATTTTACACAGGTCCTCTCTTTTCAGGATAATTGATAAATCAAAGATACTATTTGTGGGGAATAGGATAAGGGAAATAGAAAGGGGAAAAGCATATGCAACTTGCGATTGATGGCCTTATTGCTTTGGTTGTTGTCGTTTCACATCTTGTGATTTTAGCTAGAATGGCTTATCTAGATGTTTTTACTTACCGTTACATTCCTTATGTAATCGTAGTAACTGCCGTTAAGTGGTTAGCCAAGGTGCTATGGCAAATTGATATTCCAGATGCAATTTATCTCCTAGTCTTTATTTTTCTTGAAAAACCTCAGGCTCTACGAGAAGAAAAGTATTTTTATGCTTTCTTTGCCCCTGTCTTTTGGACTTTGATTACAAGTTTCTTTAGTTTTTATCTTTTCCGAGTTTTCTTTAATAAGCCGGTCGAGTTGGTTCCAAACCATTTAGGAATCCTAGCTGTAGATAGTGTTGTTCTTCCCTTCTTTCTAGGTTTGCAAAAAATGTTCGGTTTAGATAGCTTCTTCCAGGAACCCTATCAGGACTTGCAGGATAAATATAAGAGCATGCTCTTGCAAGTTGATCTTATTTTAATTATCAGTTATCTGCTTATCCTCTTTAAACAGGAGATATTCTCCTTGCTTCTGAGTCAGACCTACCTCCCAGGTTACCCTCAAATTTATATTTGGGTTGGTTTCCTTATACACATGTATATTCTTGTTCGTTTTGTTTCCTACGGTAAAGACGTACGAGATAGCAAAATTCTCAGAGAACAAGAGGAGCACTTGAGGAGTCTGGAAGCTTATAATGAAAAAATCGAAACTGCCTATAAGAGTGTACGTTCGTTTAAACATGATTATGAAAACATACTCATTAGTATGCAGACAAGTATTGATAGTGGGGATTTTGACCTTATTGAACAAACCTATCAGGATATTTTGAAAAAGGCAGGTCAAGAACTCATTGAAGAAGATGACGAAAATGTCTCTTGAGTATAAACAGGAAATATTATCATGAACTTACAGCTTTGGACCATGGTATCCCTTGAAAATAGTATTATTCAGATTATTAGTTTTCATATTACCTGGTTTATTTATAAAAAACTAACAAGGAGCAAATTAGCTTACTGGAAAGTATTTTGTTTAAGTCTCTTAGGTATAGTGGTATCACTTGGTAAAGGTGATGGCTTCTATTATCAAGTTGTTATCTTTTTAGCTTTGGCCTTAAAGGAACGGCGGGAACATCGTTTGACGCTCTGGGCAAGCCTCTTTTTTGGAGCCTTCTCGGTTCTTTTTACAGATTTATTTGCGACTTTTACCCCATTTTATGTATTCAATAATCTGTTCACAAATATGACCTTGGGTGAGATTCAAGAAAACTTCTTGCTTAAATTGTTATCTTATGTGATGATTTACCCATTCTTTCTCTATATCAATTATCTTTCCAGTTCAGATGTTGATAAGGTCAAGGAATTGATTTATTCACGTGGTCGTGAACGTCTGTTGATAGCCGTTGATCTGACCTTTGCACTCTACATTATTTGTAGTACTCTTTTGGTATCAACAGGTAGTGATGTGGGAGGGCCAATTTTTATTGCGATGGCAGTTTATCTCCTAATGGTAACAACCTTGAATCGCTACTCTCATAAATTTGTCAGAGAACGTAGTAAGGAAGCTGTGGAGACTTATGTCTATAACTTGGAAGTCTATAATAAACATATTGAGGATCTTTTTACAAAAGTAAAACCTATTGAAAAAGATTTTGAGAGTCTTTTGGTAGCTCTTGAGACCCCATTGGCTAAAAATCAATTATCAGAGGTTTTATCCGTTTATCATGAGCATTTGAATCATCTTAAACTTGATAATTTGGACTTAAATGATAAGTTGGCCCCTCTGTTTGAGATTCCTTATCCGGTATTAAGAAGTTGGATTGTAAACCAAATCATTCCTTTGGAACAAAAAGGTATCACCGTTAGGCTGGATGTCAATGTTGATGCTTATCCTAACAATTTAAATATTGCAGTTCTTATTAGAGTTTTAGAACGTTGCATGAATTTAGCTGAAAAACTTTGGGCCAAGGAGCCGGAGACAGATATTGGTTTCCTTATTCAACAGAATGAGCATGGTAATCTCAGCTTTATTCTTGAGAATACCAATCAGGAAGCTGATCCGAAACTCGATGGTAGTCTGGCTATTAGTCGTGATTTTGCCCAGTTTTGCTGGTCAAACGGTATCGGTTTAACAAATAAAAAAGAATTATTTAAAACCTATCAAATTGTCACGGTAGGACTATAATCGTAGAAAGGAGAGGGATAACTATGCTGGGTAACATCCTATTTCAAATTTTGATGTTTATCATTATTTGGGATATCTACTTACGTATTGGTGGACAAAACACTAATCTTAAAAATCGTATACTTTATTTGTTATTTGATGTTGCTCTATGCATTTGGGGACAACTCATTGGACGCTATATAGGCATAGTACCTCCCTTAGTAGCCATTGTAACATTGACATTTAGTTACCAATTGAATAAAAGTGTCACCTCCGTAGAGCGCTTTTTTCTAGGTTTTTACCCAGTGGTACTAGTCGATTTGGCAAGACGTTTTTTGGCTACTTTCTTCTTTCCACCGATACTTGGCATAACTGTTGATACTTTAAACACTAATATTTGGTGGTCTATGGTACCACTTTCCTTCGTCATGTTGACGGTCAGAATAGTAGATTTTATTTTACGTCTAGATTTTACAGATATCTTGAAAGTTGCTGCCCAACAAGAAAAAAAGAACCGTCTGGGTTTGGTCAACATGCTTCTTTTGCTTTATTATTTAGTTATCTTTTTAGTGTCGACATTTGATACTTATTTTCCAGAGTTACATCTTGAGAGTAGATTTAGGTTGCCATTAGTAATGGGATATCTCTACTTACTCCTCTTTGTACTTGGTGCTGTAAACCAGTTTGCTAAGGAGAAAATAGAGCAGGATTTAGCGATGAAGCAGGCTAACTATCTTGATGATTTGAAGCGTGAGAATACTAGGGTAGAAGGTTTGTATAGAGACTTGATGCATGTTCGCTCTAACTATAATTTCCTACTTAATAATCTGAGAGATATTGAAAGAACAGGGGATATTCGTTCTTATAAAAAAGATTTGGTTGATCTTTATGTCAATCGAGATCAGCATAGTTTTTCAACTCAGGTCACTGATTTGGATAATATCCAAAATCCAAGTATTCATAGTCTACTTTCATCAAAATATCATGAAGCTCAGATGCATCGCCTCAATATTCATGCAGAGATTCCAGATCCAGTGATTCATAACTATCTAACTGATTTAGATTTAGCTGTTGTTTTGGGTCACCTCATGGATAATGCTATTGATGGTGCTCGTAAAGCCAGTGAAGGTTTTATTAGTCTGGCCTATTTTGATGAAGAGGATTGCCAGAGTTTTATTATTGAAAGTACAATTGCAGAAGAGCAAGTGCCACTTTCAATGATGAGTACCCAGCTTTCTCATCCTGAGGGTGGTATAGGTGTTAATGCTGTTCAAGATATTTTGGAACGTTATCCGAACACGTCCTTCTCTGTCCGTAGTCAGAATCATAAAATGATGCAAATACTAGAAATGAGGCCCTAATATGAATATATACATTTTAGAAGATGACTTAATGCAGCAAACACGTATTAGTGACATCATCAGAGAATTGGTTTCAGAGGGCACGTTTTCCGTACGAAAACTTGAAGTTTTTTCTAAACCTCACAAACTATTGTCCAGTATCAATGAAAAGGGCAACCATCAGGTTTTCCTTTTAGATATCGATATTGATGGTGAGCGAAAGAAGGGGCTAGAAGTTGCCTCAGAAATTCGTCAACAAGATGCTAATGCAGTTATTATTTTTGTAACAACTCACTCAGAGTTTGCACCGATTAGTTTTAAATACAAGGTTTCTGCACTAGATTTCATTGATAAGACAGTTTCTAATGCAGAGTTCAAACAACAACTAAAACAAACATTGACTTTTGTGAACCAAAAAGTTGGAGATGTGGATGATGATGAGATTTTTGTGTTTGAAACCGCTCAGTCTCGGATCCAAGTCCCTATGAGAGATATTTATTATTTTGCGACTGCTGTGACACCTCATAAGGTGATGCTGATTACTAAAACAGAGCGTTTGGAGTTTTATGCCAATCTTGGAGATATTACTTCGGTAAATAAAAAACTCTTTTCTTGTCATCGCTCCTTTTTAGTTAATTTGGATAACATATCTCGTATTGATAAGACTCAGTTGATGATTTATTTTGAAAATGGTGATTCTTGTCCAGTTTCACGTTTGAAAATGAAGGCTCTGCTTAAAAAATGGTCAGAGGTAAAAGAACATTAGTCGATGACTAATGTTCTTTTTAGTCTAAAAAAGCATGTGTTTATTTCATAGGTGATTGATTATCTTATGAGTGAACAAATTCTGTAAAAACACAAAATAGATGTCCTTTAGTGATAAAATTTAGAGATTTATAAAAAAATATCTTAAAAAAATGCAGTTCAGGATGAAAAAACGACATTCTATGAAATCGTATAGACAATTAAATTGAAAAAAGCTATTATATAATCAAGATATGTGATTCGGAAATGAGACATCGTCAATCTTATTGAAATCTACATACACTTTATGAAAATAAATAATGTACTTTTATATAACTTTTTCCTAATCCCCATTTTTTATTGGCCGCTCGTCCAATTACATATCTTTTTTATAGAAATTAATAGGCTTGAGAAATCAAGCCGTTTTTTTGTTTTTAAGTGGATTAGTGCAGATTAGGATAAAAAAATACATTCTGTGAGTGAAATTCGACATTTTAGGAAATGAAGATATACATTTGGGGATTGCATGCTATAATGTAATCAAGGTTAGAGAGCAAGAAGAATGTATGGTTTAAGTTAGTCCCTTAAACATAATAATTTCCCTCATTCATTCTATCTAAAATTGCTGTTGTGTTCTCTACCGATGATGCTGTTGTTCAAAAGGTCTGTACTTTGTACAGGCCTTTTGGCATTTTAGAAGATAAATAGTTAAAGATGCTTTTGAATCTATTTGTATAGTTTCAAAAGTGTTTTTTATTTTTCATTACCTCTTGCATAAAATTGAATAAAAATTAAGATTTAAGCACTTCTAAGGTCAAAATAATAAATAAAAACAAATAAAAATGAAATAAATATAAAAAAATAACAAAAAAGTGTTGACAAGTGAATAAATATGCAATATAATTAATCTCGTAAGGTTGATAGAGATAGCAACCACAAGAAAATATAAGAAAAGAGAAAAATATTATGTCAAAAGAGAAAGTTATTCTTGCCTATTCGGGAGGTCTTGATACCTCAGTCGCTATTACATGGCTTAAAAAAGATTACGATGTTATCGCCGTTTGTATGGATGTCGGTGAAGGTAAAGATCTTGAGTTTATCCATGACAAAGCTTTGACAGTTGGAGCTGTCGAGTCATACGTGCTTGATGTTAAAGATGAGTTTGCTGAAGATTATGTGCTTCCAGCACTTCAAGCTCACGCTTACTATGAACAAAAATATCCTTTGGTTTCAGCACTTAGTCGTCCAATCATTGCTAAAAAATTGGTTGAGATTGCTCATAAAACAGGAGCAACGACTATCGCTCACGGTTGTACTGGTAAAGGTAATGACCAAGTTCGTTTCGAAGTTGCCATTGCTGCCCTAGACCCAAGTCTTAAAGTAGTAGCGCCAGTACGTGAATGGAAGTGGTCTCGTGAGGAAGAAATTGAGTATGCTAAGGCTAATGGTGTTCCAGTTCCAGCAGACCTTGATAATCCTTACTCAGTCGATCAAAACCTTTGGGGACGTGCCAACGAGTGTGGTGTTCTTGAAAATCCTTGGAATCAAGCTCCGGAAGAAGCTTTTGGGATTACCAATTCACCAGAGTCTGCGCCAGATGAAGCTGAATATGTCGATGTAACCTTTAAAGAAGGGAAACCAGTTGCTCTTAACGGTAAAGAAATGAAATTGGCTGACCTTATCCAAGAAATGAATGTTATTGCTGGTAAGCATGGCGTCGGACGTATCGACCACGTTGAGAACCGTCTTGTAGGTATCAAATCTCGTGAAATTTATGAATGTCCAGGAGCTATCGCCCTTTTGACAGCTCATAAAGAAATTGAGGACTTAACTTTGGTACGTGAAGTTTCTCACTTTAAACCAATTCTTGAAAATGAATTGTCAAACCTTATCTACAATGCTTTGTGGTTTAGCCCAGCGACACAAGCTATCATTGCTTATATTAAGGAAACACAAAAAGTTGTTAATGGTATCGCTAAAGTTAAGCTTTACAAAGGGCATGCTCAAGTAGTAGCACGTCAATCAGCTAATTCATTGTATGATGAAAACTTGGCTACTTACACATCAGCGGACAGCTTTGATCAGGATGCTGCGATTGGATTTATCAAGCTTTGGGGTCTTCCAACTCAGGTTAATTCACAAGTTAACCATCCATTTGACAATTAATGACAGATTACATAAGAAAAGTAGGCTATTAGAAGAAAAACGCTTCTTATCAGATAAAAGTGGACAGAGAGCCACATCTGATACTCTTTTCTTATAACTTATATTATTATCGTTAAGGCGTTCTGAGAGGCGTCACGAGCCTAAATAAACTACGACAGAGATCTGGTTTTAGGAAAACAAGTGTCCAGAGAGACAAATTAAGCTAGACAAATACTATCTAGCTTTTTTCATTTAAGTTATTGTGACCAAAGAGGTCGTTGCTTGTTATAAGTATTAAGAAAGGATGGAAGATTATCTCAGTGTAGGGAAATCTTCAAAATAAAACTATGGCAGAAAATCATAAACTATGGGGCGGTCGGTTCGAAGCTAGTCTTGAAAAATGGGTAGAAGAATTTGGTGCTTCAATCTCATTTGACCAAAAGATGGCAGAGTTTGATTTGAAAGGGTCTATTGCCCATGTTACGATGCTCGGTGAGACAGGAATTATTACCAAAGAGGAAGCATTACAAATTAAACAGGGATTGGAAGAGCTGCTTGAGGAATATAAGGCTGGTAAACTAGAATTTGATGTTTCCAATGAAGATATTCATATGAATATGGAGAGTCTTTTAACAGCTAAAATTGGACCAGTAGCAGGAAAACTTCATACAGCACGTTCACGTAACGACCAAGTAGCTACGGATATGCACTTGTATCTAAAAGCCAAACTAGTGGAAGTTATTGAGAAGCTCGATAACTTACGTGCTACTTTGGTCAATCTAGCAGACAAACATACCTATACAATTATGCCAGGCTACACCCACTTGCAGCATGCACAACCGATTTCTTTTGGTCACCACTTGATGGCTTATTACAACATGTTTACACGTGATGCCGAACGTTTTGAATTTAATATCAAGCATACGGATATCTCTCCACTCGGAGCTGCTGCACTAGCAGGAACAACTTTCCCGATTGATCGTAATATGACATCTGACTTAATGGGCTTTGCAAAACCATATAGCAATTCCTTGGATGCTGTTTCCGATCGTGACTTTATTCTCGAATTCTTGTCAAACTCAAGTATTCTCATGATGCATATGACACGTATTTGTGAAGAAATCATTAACTGGTGTTCTAACGAGTTTAAGTTTGTAACTCTATCTGATACTTTTTCAACAGGCTCTTCCATTATGCCTCAAAAGAAAAACCCAGATATGGCAGAACTAATTCGTGGGAAATCAGGTCGTGTCTATGGCAATTTGATTGGATTATTGACGGTGATGAAGTCATTACCTTTGGCCTACAATAAAGATCTCCAAGAAGATAAAGAGGGTATGTTTGATACGGTAGAAACGATTACTGTCGCTATTGATATTCTCGCAGGCATGCTCAATACAATGACTGTTAATGACAAACATATGGCAGAGTCAACAGAGAAAGATTTTTCAAATGCTACAGAGTTGGCTGATTATCTTGCATCTAAAGGCCTACCATTCCGTGAAGCACATGAGATTGTTGGAAAACTTGTCCTTGAGTGTACCAAAGCTGGTTATTACCTTCAGGATGTTCCTCTCGAACGTTATCAAGAAGTTTCAGATTTAATTGAAGAGGACATCTATGAGACACTTAAATCTCATACAGCTGTTGAACGTCGTCATTCCCTTGGTGGAACTGGTTTTGACCAGGTTAAATGGCAAATCAAAGAAGCTCAAAAAGCTCTAAAAAAATAAGTCTCTAAGGCCCTAACCATAAGGTTTTGGGCTTTTTTGCTATTTATGATATAATAGTACTAATTTTGAGTTTGGAGTCGCATTTTGAAAAAATCTTATCGCGTTAAGAAAGAGAAAGACTTTAAAGCATTATTTGATGCAGGACACAGTGTTGCTAATCGAAAATTTGTTGTCTACTGTCTGGATCGTGATCTGCCTCATTTTAGAGTAGGTTTGTCAGTCAGTAAGCGTCTTGGTAATGCGGTTACTCGGAATCGGGTAAAACGTCGTCTACGACATGCACTAATGGACATGTCATCTCAGTTAGAACATCAAGATTTTGTCGTTATTGCTCGTAAAGGTGTCGAAGACTTAAGTTATCAAGACATTTATAGCAATCTCGTTCATGTCTTAAAAATAGCAAAGTTATATAAGGACTAGTAGATTATTTTGCTTCTTTACATTGTAGGATAAACTAAGATCACTCCTGATTTTTGAGATACTCTTAATGAATGGAAGCGAAGCAGTTCTTTATCGTATTAAAAAGGAGTTTTTAGTGAAGAAAAAACATAATATATCTGTTTTAGGTGCAGGAGCTCTCTTGCTTTTGTCCGCGTGTGGACGAAGTGATGTTACAAGTCACTCTACAGGCCTTTGGGAACGTCTTATTTTAATGTTTGGGAAGGCTATTCAAGGGCTTTCATTTGGTGGTTCTATTGGATTAGGTATTATTATTTTCACGATCTTAATTCGTGCAGTAATGATTCCTTTGTATAATCGCCAAATTAAGTCAAGCCGTGAACTACAAGAGTTGCAGCCAGAGTTACGTCGCTTGCAGAGTGAGTATCCTGGACGCGAGAATCGTGAAGCTCTTGCTTATGCACAACAAGATCTTTATAAAGAGCATGGTGTAAATCCTTACGCAAGCTTCGTTCCTCTCTTGATCCAATTTCCTATTTTGATGGCTCTTTATGGAGCGCTCACAAGAGTGCCAGAATTGCGAGAAGGAACATTCCTCTGGGTTGACCTAGGTCAGAAAGACCCTTACTTTATTCTTCCGATTTTGGCGGCTGCTTTCACCTTCCTTTCAACTTGGTTGACAAATAAGGCGGCTAAAGATCGTAGTGCAATGCTTCTTGTTATGAATATCATGCTTCCAATCTTTATTTTCTGGTTTGGAACTCAGATTTCTTCAGGGGTAGCACTTTACTGGGCAGTTTCAAACGCCTTCCAAGTTGTTCAGATTTTGGTTTTTAATAATCCATTTAAAATCATTGAAGAACGTAATCGTTTGGAAGCGGAAGAAAAAGAACGTAAAGCTAAGATTCGTCGTGCCAAGAAAAAGGCGAATAAACGTAAATAAGGAGGCTTATTATGGTTGTCTATTCTGGACGAACAGTCGAACAAGCTATCGAAAAAGGTTTGAAAGATCTTAATTTACCTCGTATGAAGGCTCATATTAAGGTGATTTCTCGTGAGAAAAAAGGTTTTCTAGGGTTCGGAAAGAAGCCAGCTCGAGTTAGTGTTGAACCAATAAATGAAAAGATAGCTCATGAAGCAGATCAAAACACCGTTAAAGTGGCTCCTGATGCTATAAAACAATTAGACGATTCTGTCGCAAGTCCAAAAGACGAAACGATTGCTTTCAATAAAGTGACAAAACTTGTTGCGGTTTCAGATAATAAGGAAATTGCACATGAAGACTTAAAGCAACCAGTTTCTACAGAGACTCTTGATGAAGAGTTGCCAGATAAGAAACAGGAGCAACCAAAGGCAACAATTATTCCGCTATCTGTTAAACGTGAGTTATCAGAAGAGGGTGCGACAGAATCTATGGCAAATTCGCTTGAACCCCAACTAGAACCGGTTACTCAAGTTCAAACTTCGGAGACTTCTGAAGGGGCTTTCAGTTCTTTAGTGTCCTCTGAGTTTAGTTCAGATGAGTCTTCTGAAAATAATTTAGAAGATATTCAAGGGGCTGCAGATGATGTTTTATCTTACCTCGAAAAAATTATCTATGAAATGGATGTTGATGCTAGTCTAGAGGTTAGTCACAATCGTCGCAATATTATCATTCAGATTGAAACAGACCAACCTGGTCGTGTTATCGGTTATCATGGCAAGGTTCTCAAGTCTTTGCAACTTTTAGCGCAAAATTATTTGCACGATCGTCATTCTAAACGTTTTAGTGTTGTTCTTAATGTTCGTGATTATTTGGAGCAACGCACAGAGACTTTGATTGATCTAGCAGAAAAAACGGCGGCTAAAGTAAAAGAAACAGGTCGAGAGTACGTTATGGATCCAATGACGAATAGCGAACGAAAAATTATCCATAAGGCACTTTCTCAAATTGAAGGTGTTGAAAGTCACTCGGAAGGGGACGATCCTAATCGTTACGTTGTTGTGACAAAAGTATGATTACAATAGCGTTTATTGCTTACAGAAACTAGTCTTATTTGAAGGCTAGTTTTTTTGACAACAAAAAGTAGACGGCGTATACTTTATTTAAAAGGTAGTCGCTGTCTACTTAGATGGAAATAGGAGTCAAAATGAAACGTAATACTGCTGAATTGAAGGAAAAGTTAATCGAAACTGGAGTCGAGGAGATAAGAACAAGAGGTGTCGATCAACTATCTATCCGAACGGTGGCTCAAAGATGTGGGGTCACCCATGGGGCACCCTATAAGCACTTTGAAAATAAGGATGTCTATCTTCAGGTAGTTTTGGAGCATTTATCTGAGATCTTTTTGAAGTATCTGACAAAAGGGGTAGACTCTTCGCTTGATGTAAGAGGTCAATTAGTATTAATGGGCTGTAATTTTGTGGAATTTGCTCAAAAAGAAACAAATAGTTTTGAGGCCTTGTTTATTAAGTTTCCTTTCAATTATATGGAGCTCACTCGGGACAGTATCTCTGTTAATGCCCATTTACCAGGGTTTGAGCACTTTAAGAGTGTGGTTTTGAAGCTAAAAAGTGAAATGAACATTTCGGGTAGTGAGGCAGAAATATTAGTTCATATCTGGAGTTTTATTACTGGATTAGCCGTTTTGGTAAGGAGTCCTATTGGTGATAATTTCAATAGTAACACTATTGAAGAGACTGTTAGTACTATGTTAGACATCTATGTTAAAGGAGCTAAACAATGAAAACCTTAATTATCTACGCCCATCCAAACGATAAGAGCTACAATGCCTCTATACTAGAGACTGTTAAAGAAAATTTATCGTCTAAACATGAGTTAAAGATTCTAGATTTGTATAAAGAGAAGTTCGATCCTGTTTTACGTTTTGATACAACACATAGGAGAAGAGATTTAGCGCACGATGTAGCTATGAAAGACTATCGAGATTTAATAACTTGGGCAGATCAGTTGATTTTTATTTTTCCAACTTGGTGGAGTGGAATGCCAGCTATCTTGAAAGGATTTATTGAACGCATCTTTGTTGCTGGTTTTGCCTATGAAAATACACCCCGTGGATTGGATGGTAAATTGACTGGGAAAGCTTGGATTATTACAACCCACAATACACCAAAGATTGTTCTACCTTTAGTTCAAGATTATAGCAAAGTCCTAAAATTTCAAGTCTTAAAACCTTGTGGTATTAAACCGGTCAAAGTTACCCAGGTTTCACCTGTTGAGTATATGAGTGACCATAAGCGAAAAGAGGTACTCAAGAAAATAGCTAAACTAGAAAGAAGGTTATGAGCAAGCGATAATATAGGAACGGCATTGTAGTTTACAGTTATCACTAGCTATCGGGCATCGAAGATATAATGAAATTAATATCTAAGTAATTCTTGACAAGATTAAGCTATTGCTATAAAATAGTATGGTATGTTTAGTAACTGATCAAAAATAGCCGGCTAAACGAATACGAAAATCTATCAGGAGGTATTCAACGTGAAACGTACTTATCAACCAAGTAAAATCCGTCGTCAACGTAAACACGGATTCCGTCACCGTATGTCAACTAAAAACGGACGTCGTGTTCTTGCAGCTCGTCGTCGTAAAGGACGTAAAGTTCTTTCAGCTTAAGACATTATTGAAAGCAACAGTGCTCGAGACTGTTGCTTTTTGTTTTTTGCTATAAATGATAGTGTTGATGTTTGATGTTATTCATCCAAAAGTTTGAAAATATAGAGCTGACAATTCTTGTAATTTTTGATAAACTAAAGCGGTTGTGGATAATGACCACTTACTAAAAAATACTTAGGACTGTTTTTCCTAATGTAAGGAGTATAAATGACTGACTTTCCTATTAAATATCGTCTTATAAAGAAAGAAAAACACACAGGAGCACGCCTGGGGGAAATTATCACGCCTCATGGAACTTTTCCAACACCGATGTTTATGCCTGTAGGTACCCAAGCTACAGTAAAAACGCAATCTCCTGAAGAATTAAAACAGATGGGTTCAGGAATTATTTTGGCCAATACCTATCATTTATGGCTAAGACCTGGTGATGAGCTCGTTGCTAAAGCTGGAGGACTCCATAAATTCATGAATTGGGACCAAGCGATTCTTACAGATAGCGGTGGTTTCCAAGTATATTCATTAGCCGAAAAACGAAACATCTCGGAAGAAGGTGTAACTTTTAAAAATCACCTCAATGGAAGTAAGATGTTTTTATCTCCTGAAAAAGCGATCTCGATTCAGAACAATCTCGGTTCAGATATTATGATGAGTTTTGACGAATGCCCTCAATTTTACCAACCATACGATTATGTGAAAAATTCTATTGAACGTACAAGTCGTTGGGCAGAACGAGGGCTAAAAGCACATCGTCGTCCACATGACCAAGGCCTTTTTGGAATCGTACAGGGAGCAGGTTTTGAAGATCTTCGTAGACAATCTGCACAGGATTTGGTTTCCATGGATTTTCCAGGTTATTCAATTGGAGGTCTTGCAGTAGGAGAAACTCATGAAGAGATGAATGCAGTTCTAGACTTTACCGTGCCTTTACTTCCTGAGAATAAACCACGTTATCTTATGGGGGTAGGGGCACCAGATAGTTTGATTGACGGTGTTATTCGTGGTGTTGATATGTATGATTGTGTCCTCCCAACACGAATTGCTCGTAACGGAACTTGTATGACGAGTCAAGGACGTCTCGTGGTTAAAAATGCGGCGTATGCAGAAGATTTTAGCCCTATAGATCCTGAGTGTGATTGTTATACATGTAAGAATTACACACGTGCTTATGTGAGACATTTGTTGAAAGCAGATGAAACGTTTGGAATTCGCCTGACTAGTTATCATAATCTCTACTTCTTGGTAAATTTAATGGCCAAGGTACGACAAGCTATTATAGATGACAATTTACTTGAGTTCCGCCAAGACTTTATAGAAAAGTATGGTTACAACTCAAGTAAAAGAAATTTTTAAATAATTTATTTAGCAGTACATGATTGTACTGCTTTATTTTTTTAAAAATCCTATTGACAAGTATTGATTTGGGTGATAAGATATAAAAGTTGTCTTAACTGACTTGCCACAAACTTGAAAAGGTTCCAAAACTTTAAAAAAGTT
>NZ_KV794071.1:0-302 GCF_001808655.1 Streptococcus sp. HMSC078H03 | reverse complement strand
ACTTTAAGAAAACTTTAGGCTTTGCTTTATATACTATAACCATCCTAAAACTTTTCTTTTTCATAATCTCCTAAATCCAGGGCATAGGTCCTGGATTTTTTTGTTTTTTTACTCTTATGACTGCTAAAATTGTGACATTTACCTTGTTAGTCACCTTACAATGTAATCGTTTTCTTATTTTTGTCTAAATTTCTTATATTTTCTTGAAAGTCTCTAAAATAGCGCTATAATAGGACTTAGGAAATGGAGGAAAAAGTATGAAAGTACATTCTAATTTTACTGGACCTAAGTCCAAAAAACGT
>NZ_KV794070.1:0-14457 GCF_001808655.1 Streptococcus sp. HMSC078H03 | reverse complement strand
TTCGTCACCCACTACAGTTGACAAAGAGCCAAAAAATCCACCTCTCACACAAGGCGAGAAATGGTTTGTTTATCGATTTTTGGTATCTAAAATAATGGTCACAGGTCCGTCATTAACCAGACTAACCTGCATATCTGCACCAAAGCGTCCTCTTTCTACAGGAACATGAGCTGACAAGGATTGGTTGAAATCATCATAGAACTGGCTAGCCATGTCAGGCTTTGCAGCACCCGTAAATGCTGGTCGATTCCCTTTTTTCGTATCTGCAAAAAGCGTAAACTGAGAAATCGACAAAATCTGGCCGCCAATATCTTTAACAGAAAGATTCATCTTGCCATCTTCATCTGAAAAAATGCGCATATTGACAATCTTACGAACTGCATACTCTAGGTCCTCTTTGGTGTCCTCTGGACCAACTCCAACCAAGAGTAAGAGTCCCTGCTTAATAGCGCCAACCGTACAATCCTCAATAACTACAGAGGCACTTTGCACGCGCTGAATTACAATCTTCATCGCAGTAACTCCTTACCCATTCGTACGTTTAACACTGTAAACGTCAGGAATAATTTTAATCTTATCCACAAGACCAGTCAATTCAATAAGGTTTGCAATTTCAAAGCTAACGTGAATATTGGCAAACTTCATGTCCTTAGTCGGTTGTGCATTAACCGTAGCAATGCTCTTGGTCGTATTTGACAAGATTTGAAGAACATCATTCAACAGACCAGAACGGTTAAGGCCATAGATGTCAATCTCTGCCAAATAAGATTTATTGGCATTACGTTCATCCCACTCCACTTCGATTAAACGTTGCTCATAACCTTCTTGACTCTTGATATTATTACAATCGGAACGGTGAATAGCAATTCCACGGCCCTTGGTGATATAACCTTCAATCTCATCTCCAGGTACTGGGTTACAGCACTTAGCGATACGCATGAGTAGACCTGAAGCACCTTGAATGATGACGCCATTTTCACTCTTAACCTTGAGAACTTCTTTCTTCTCAGTCTTAACTTCACCACCGTTCATTAGCTCTTCAGCTTCAGCTTTTGCCTTCGCACGCTCTTCTTCACGGCGTTCTTTTTCCGTCAAACGATTGAAAACAGCAGCGGCACTAATTTCACCAAAACCAACAGCGGCATAGAGAGCTTCTTCACTACGCACACTCATACGAGGGAGAATTTCCTCAATATGTTTCTTGTCTAGGTACTTATTGGCAATATAGCCATGCTCTTGGAAGTAGGCAATCAAAAGCTCACGACCCTTGGTGATAGAGGCTTCCTTGTCCTGATTTTTAAAGAATTGACGAATTTTATTTCTGGCCTTGGTGGTCTTAACCATCTTAATCCAGTCACGGCTAGGACCAAAGGAATTGGCATTGGTGACAATCTCAACCACATCACCTGTCTTGAGTTTGGCAGTCAAGGGCACCATACGGCCATTAACCTTAGCACCTGTAGCCTTCTCACCGACTTGGGTATGGATGGCATAGGCAAAGTCAATAGGTCCTGAATCTTTAGGCAATTCCTGAACAGCACCATTTGGCGTAAAGACATAAATACGCTCTGAGAAGATATCCTCTTTAACAGAGTCAACAAACCCCATAGCATCACCATTTGAGGCGTCTTGAAGTTCAACAAGATCTTTAATCCAGTTCATTCCCAAAGCAGACTCTTTCGAATCTACCTTGCCCTTGATACCTTTCTTGTAAGCCCAGTGAGCTGCAACCCCGTATTCGGCAACTTGGTGCATTTCCTTGGTACGGATTTGAATTTCAATAGGTCCTTTTGGCCCATAAACCGTTGTATGGATAGACTGGTAACCATTGGATTTAGGATTGGCAATATAGTCTTTAAAACGGCCAGGCATCGGACGCCAGAGTTCATGGATGTATCCCAACATGGCGTAAACATCACTATGCGTCTCCATAACACAACGGATGGCAATCAAATCATAGATTTGATCAAAGCGCTTTTTCTTGTCGCGCATCTTACGATAAATAGAGTAAATATGCTTTGGACGACCATACACATCACCAACAAGTCCTTGTTCAGCTGTATAGGTCTTAATTTTATCGACAATCTCGTCCACAAGTTCCTCACGCTCACGACGTTTTTCCTTCATCATGTGAGAAATCTTGTAGAATTCCACCTCATTAAGGTAACGGAAGGACATGTCTTCCAATTCCCATTTGATACGACTAATACCCAGACGGTGGGCCAAAGGAGCATAGATTTCCATAGTTTCGCGAGAAATGCGCTCTTGCTTATCCTTGCGAAGATGCTTAAGGGTACGCATATTGTGCAAACGGTCTGCCAATTTAACCAAGATGACACGGATATCCTTGGACATGGCCATAAGCATCTTACGGTGATTTTCAGCCAACTGCTCCTCGTGGGACTTGTACTCAACCTTACCAAGCTTAGTAACACCGTCCACGATATTTCGTACATCCGTACCAAAATCCGCTTCCAAATCATCAAGCGTTTTTTCGGTGTCTTCAACGACATCGTGTAAGAAACCACAGGCTACTGTCACTGCATCAAGATGGAGATCTGCCAGGATACCTGCCACTTGAATAGGGTGAATAATATAAGGTTCTCCTGACTGACGAGATTGCCCACTATGAGCATCTGTCGCATAATGCCAGGCTTTTTCAACTAATTTCAAATCATCTGCTGACATGTAGGCCGAGCAAATGTCTAAAATTTCTTCTCCTGTTACATTTTTATCTTTAGCCATGATTTCTTCCTTCGCTTCTTTTAATAACCTTTATTTTATCACTTTTACAAGTAAAGAAAAAGAGCTAGATAGGCAATTCTTAACCGCAAGGAGCTAACTTGAAAAGCACAATATCTTGTGTTAGAATGATTGAACAAACACAAGATATAGATAGAAAGAGGACGCTTATGTCTCAACTTACCCTCGTTTATATTAGTCTAAGCGGTAATACCCAAAGCTTTGTCAAACGTATGTCTGACTATCTGTCCCTCAACCACGGGATTGAATGTCGCCAAATCAATATTAAAGAGCTTAATCATGAAACCTTCCAAGTAGATGAACCCTTTGTCGCACTCTTGCCAACCTACCTTGAAGGAGGAAATGGTGTTGACAATGGAGATGTTGAAATCCTAACCAATCCACTAGGTGACTTTATCGCAGCCCATGACAATCACAAACATTGCTTTGGTATCATCGGTTCTGGTAACCGTAACTTCAATAACCAGTACTGCCTAACCGCCAAACAGTACAGTCAACGTTTTGGCTTTCCAATGTTGGGAGACTTCGAGCTACGCGGCACACAGTCCGATATCGAACGTCTGGCACCTATTATCCTAGAAGCACAAAAGAACTTTAACCAACGCTAAAACTAGAGCAAAAAAGCCCCTATCAGGGCTTTTTCCTTTGCTTAATTTTTTTCGTGTTTTTTGATTCCAAAGAATCCAGCCAAGGTCATAAGAACCAGACCTGCTAAAGTTGCTGACACAGATTCGTCTGAACCAGTGTTTGGCAAGGTCTTATCTGAACTTGAACCTTGAGTTTCTTGTACTTGAGCTTGAGGCAAGATAACAACTTGAGCGTTTGACAACTGGATAGCTGGAGCAGATTTAGCCATGCTGGCGACTACAGTAGCTTTTGGTGTCTCACGCTTAGTTTGGTCTGCTGTCTCAACACCTTTTGGTGACTTCTCAGATTCTTTATTAGTCGTATCCTCAACTTGATTTGCCTTTTCCTTAACAACCAAACGATACTCTGCAAATCCTGCTTGTGTTGATGGTCCTACATAACTAATGGCATCCTGACCAGCAAGGTGGGCACGCGCATTGTCAGATGAGGCAAAACGGATATCTGCATTCGTAATATTAGGGACGAAACTCCAATTTCCATCGGCAGTTGGGTTAATTGTCTTCTCGCTAACGATATAATCAATGATGGCCTGACGATTCTCAAGATTGAGGAGGCGTTTTTCGGCAGCATCTTTAACACCAGGGAAGTTCCCAGTCGCACGATAGTTGTTAGTCACTACAAGGAAAGTCTGATTCAAATCAATAGGTTTCCCTTGATAAGCCAAGTCACGAACACGGCTAGCATCTGGGTTAACCAACTTACCTTCGCGATCGTATTTGTTAGGTTGTGTCAAATCAAACTTATAAGTCAACCCATCAATCACATCGTAATTGTATGAGCGATAGCTACTGTTAATGAGTTGTTGTGGTTCTTTGCTGTTAGGATCAATTTGATTGAACTGTCCTGCAGACATTTCCAACCATTCTTTAATTTGTGCCCCAGTCACTTTGAGTAGGGCAGTAACATTGTCGTAGAGATAGAGGTCTGCGACGTTCTTAATGGCCAATGGCCCAGCTGGGATATCGGTATAGTAGGTCGCATCTCCACGAGTCCCTGCCTTGAACGGTGCAGCTGCTGAGAGGAGTGGAAGATTCTCATCTGCTGTTCCAGCTACTTGTTTCTTAGCATACCATAGTTGTGCATTATTAACGATTTGAATAGATGGATCATCCTGAACCTGAGCAAAGTAGCTAGTAATTGGTGCAGTAGTCTCACCAACTTCCTTACGAACATAGTTGATTGTTCCATTATGGTCATGAGCTGCCATGTCAATTAAGTCCTTGTCCGCAACATCTGACTTAGTATCAATCTTTTCAAGCTTAGCCTTACTGTTAACAACTTTCCATTTGCCGTCCGTGTAAGTCAATTTGACATCCATGATACCTAGATGATCTCCGAATTTACCAGCCATAACCACAGGTTTCCCATTGATGAGACCATTGACATCATCTACACCAGGGTATTTCGCATAAAAACTTGTGCCATCTCCATTTGGGAAATCCGCATGAGAATGCCCTGTCGCAACAGCATCAACGCCTTCGATACCAGCAATTTGGTAACCTTCATTTTCCTCATTCTTAGTGTATTCATTGTCACCAATACCAGAGTGAGCAGCAACAAGAATATAGTCAGCTCCTGCAGCCTTCATCTTAGGAACGATAGCCTTAACAGCCTCCATTGGATCATCAACGGTTACCTTACCTTCAAGGTTGGCCTTATCCCAAACCAAAATCTGTGTTGGAAGGACACCAGTAATACCGATTTTTAGTGTTACCTGTTTGCCGTCCGTATCAGTAAAGGTCTTGTTAACAATCTTATAAGGGTTGTAATAGTAATCACCAGTCTGAGCATTACGCACATTGGCATTGATAATATTAATCTTAGCAGCCTTAACCATACGATCCAAAAATTCTAGACCATAGTTAAACTCGTGGTTTCCAAGCGTTTCGGCGTCATACCCAAGCATCTCGAAAGCCTTATACATAGGGTGAGTCTCACCTTGGGCAACAGGATCAATCAAAGCCTTATAAGTCCCAAAAGGAGTTCCCTGAATCGTATCCCCACTGTCCACTAAGACCGTATTTGGATTGGTTTCACGGGCTTTTTTGATAAGGACAGCAGTTTTAGACAAACCAACTGTTTGAGATGGCTTATCTTGATAATAGTCATAGTTAACCAAGTTGGTATGAAGGTCTGTTGTTGACAAAATCTGCATATCAACGGTCTGGCCCTCATGAGCAGGCTCTGTAACAGTTTCGGCCTGTACTGGTACTGCTGGTGTCACCTGATTAGCATTCGTCAAAACAGCACTGGCTTCTTGACTCGCTTGGGCCGTTGAGGTATTAGCTGATGGCTCTGCAGACGCATTTGTCGCTACTGTTGTTGGTGTAGCAGAGACAGTCTCTGTTCCTCCTTGAACAGCTGTCCCAGAAGTTCCTTGTCCTGATACTACTGATGCACCACTATCTGCCACGGTTTCGGTAGAAGTAGTTGATACAGGTGCCGTTGCTTCATCAGCTTGCCCTACGACTTGTGGCACAGTCAAGAGAGCAAAAAGGCCCAAAACCACAGCGGATTGAGTCACATAACGATTCGTTTTCATTAAAAATCTTCCCCTTTTATAAAGATAATACAATTATATTAAAACTAAATAAGATTATCAACTTTTTTAGAATTACTCGATTTGTCATACAAAACCAATGGCAAGATGCAATCTTAGCTTAAAAGTGTCAAATACAAAAAAAGTTGGAACAAGGCCAACTTTCTCTTATTTATTCAATTCTAGGGCATAACTGACACTACTCAAAGCGTAGAGAGGAGCCGTTTCCGTCCGCATAATACGCGGTCCAAGGCCAATTTTAAGGCCACCAGCTTCTTCAAATGCATCAATCTCAGACGGAGAAATACCACCTTCTGGTCCAAAGATAAAGAGAATTTTCTGACCACTCTCTACCTTAGCCAACTCACGAGCTAGAGTAGCCAACTCGCCTGCTTTGGCTGTTTCCTCATAGGCGATAAAAATCTTATCAAAATTATCTAATTCTGATAGAAATTCTCCCTTCTTCTCGAACAATCTAACTTCTGGAACACGATTACGCTTGGATTGTTCTGCAGCTCCTAGAGCAATCTTGGCAAGTTTATCTTCTTTCTTGGCAAGCTTCTTACCATCCCACTTGACCACAGACCAGTCGGCAGGGAAGGCCCAGATAGCCTGAGCTCCAAGCTCTGTTGCCTTTTGTGTCACCAGATCCAGCTTATCTCCCTTGGGAAAGCCAGAGGCAATGGTTACAGATACAGGCATCTCAACATTATCATTTAAGTCTTCAATCACTTCAAAGACACGATTCTCACGGTCAGTCACACGCGCAAGACGCTTGATACCGTCTTCAAAAACCAAGACAACCTGATCATCCTCTGTTAAACGCATAACGTTAAACATATGCTTTACAGTATCCTTGTCTTTGATGGTTACTGGATTTTCAACCTGCCCCTTTATAAAATACTGTTGCATTTAGCCTCCAATCACACCTGAAATATCATCTGTCTTCTTGAAGACACAAGCATTCCACTCTCCCTGAACCATGTGAGTTTCTAGGAAGAAACCAGCTTTCTCAGCCGATTCACGCACCATATCCCATTTTTCAGAGATAATCCCCGACATAATCAAATAACCTTCATCCTTAACCAAACGGTAGGCATCTTCCGTCAGATGGATGAGAATATCCGCCAAAATGTTAGCCACGATAACATCAGCTTCTTGAGTTACACCCTTCAAAAGGTCACCTGCAGCAACGTGGATATTTTCCATGCCAGGATTCATATCAATGTTTTCCTGTGCCACTCGAACCGCCACATCGTCAAGGTCATAGGCATAGATTTCCTTAGCTCCAAGAAGAGAGCTAGCAATCGAGAGGACACCCGAACCAGTTCCCACATCAATCACCGTCTCGCCACCACGAAGCACCTGTTCGAGTGCAAAAAGACTCATCTTAGTCGTTGGGTGTGTTCCGGTTCCAAAGGCCATGCCAGGATCTAGCTTGATAATCTTCTCACCTACTGATGCCTCATAATCCGTCCATGACGGTACGATAGTCAAATCGTGGGTAATGCGAGCTGGTTCATAGTACTTCTTCCAATTCTCAGCCCAGTCTTCTTCAACCAATTCTTGAGTAGCCAAATGAATATCTCCAGTTTCAAGACCAAAATCCGTCAACTCAGCCAAACGCTCATTAACCTGCTTAGTAATAGCCTCGATATCTGCTGACTCCGGATAATAAGCCGTAATTTTAACCGTCTCAACCTGTTCAACCTCAGGATAAAGCTCACCAAAACGGTCCGCATTTTCCAAATAATCTGCACTATCATCAATAGCCACACCTTGACTACCAGATTCAATTAAAATATTAGAAGCCGCCTCTTCGACCTCACGATTAACCTCAATCGTTAGTTCTTGCCATTTGTCCATATATTATTTTCTTCCTTTTCTGATAAATAGTCTTTAAAGCGTTCCTGCAACTGGGGAATGACACCTTCTGCTTTTATAAAATCCTCTACAGGCATTAGTTTAAATTCCTGCCCCTCATCACCAAAACGAATCTCACGATACTGCTCTTGGCTAATTCGACCAACCACAAAGACAGCTGACCTATCTTTATCCAACATACTAGGATAGATTTTCGACCAAATAATCGATTCCTCTTTAAGAGTCAAGCCCAGCTCCTCCCAGACCTCACGTTGAAGACATTCAAGAGGCGTTTCTTGACCTTCTCTTCCACCACCTGGCAACTCCCATGTATTTGGCCAAGGAATATCTGGTTTATTATCTCTGAGAATGACCAAAATACTTTGCTCTACGAGTAAGGCAGCCTTAACACCTGTAAAATCAAACTGATCTTTTAAATAAGCATCCATCCCTTTTCGCTCCCTTTAATACCTCGGATAAGCAAAAAATTCCTTCTCTTCAAGTTGAGCTTTCCCTTTTTCGAAAGCTTCTTTGTCCCAAACCAAACCAAATTCCTCAGGTCCATCATCAGATAGAAAATCCATCAAGTCACTCAATCCTTCTGTCGCCACCTCATTCAAGGTCTCCGCAAAATAAGCCAAAAACTCACGAGATAGACCTTTCTTAGGTTCATATGGGATTGTCACTAGGTAGTCCTCTTCATCAAAACGTGATTTTGCTGGATTGTAAAAGAGTACGTAGTCTTCAAAAATAACATCTTCATCAGATACTTCACCCTTATCATCAATAGTCTCCACATTGCTACTGTTTTGTGCTTCTAGGATAAAGGTTACTTCCACAGCGTGATTCTTTTTATCCCAGTCCATCGCAAAATCATAGTCCAGGTGCTTATCCAATTCTTCTTCTAATACTGACAAAAAGCCGAATTTAGCCATTTGTTTTCCTCGTTCTTTCTTATTATTCCCTTTATTTTAGCATAAAAGGAGCCAATAAAAAACAGAGTAGGCTGTCCCACTCTGTCCTAGTTTATTATTTAGCATTTTCAACCGCTGCTGTCACAAAGGTAGTGTAAAGTTCTTCAGCATGGTTTGGACGGCTATGGTATTCTGGGTGGTATTGCGCTGCCACAAAGAATTTCTTATCTGGGAGTTCTACCACTTCCATCAAACGATTATCTGGTGACACACCTGAGAATACAAAGCCCTCAGCCTCAAACTGTTCACGGAACTTAGTATTAAATTCATAACGGTGACGGTGACGACGTTGAACAACTTCTTGGTTGCCATAAGCGGCAGCAGCCTTAGAACCTGGTTTCAACTTACATGGGTAAAGACCGAGACGAAGAGTACCACCCATGTCTTCAATGTCAATTTGATCACGCATAATATCGATAATTGGATATTTTGTGTTTGGATCAAGCTCAGCTGAATTAGCGCCATCCAAGTTAAGGACATGACGAGCAAACTCAATACATGTCAATTGCATACCAAGACAGACACCCAACATTGGCACATCATTTTCACGTGCATAACGAATAGCTTGAATCTTTCCTTCAGTACCACGTTGACCGAAACCACCAGGAACGATGATACCATCAGCATCAGCCAAACGAGAAGCAACATTTTCGGCAGTCAAATCATTAGCATTGACCCAGTCAATATCAATGGCAGTATCATTCGCCAAACCAGAGTGTTTAAGTGCCTCAACCACTGACAAGTAGGCATCGTGAAGCTCTACGTACTTACCAACAAGAGCAATCTTCGTTGTTTTCTTAAGATTAAGCACCTTATCAACCATAGCAGACCATTCTGTCATATCTGCAGCTGGAGCATCCAGTTTCAAATGATCACAAACGATTTGATCCATGCCTTGAGCCTGCATATTAAGTGGCACTTGATAGATATGTTCCACGTCGAGTGATTCGATAACAGCCTCAGGTGCAACATCACAGAACTGAGCCAATTTATTCTTGATTCCTTGACCAGCAGGTTGTTCTGTACGAATAACCAACATATTTGGTTGGATACCCAAACCACGCAATTCCTTAACAGAGTGTTGCGTTGGTTTTGTCTTCATTTCACCAGCAGCCTTCAAATAAGGAAGAAGCGTTGTGTGGATATACATAACGTTATCAGAACCCACATCAGCCTTCATTTGACGAAGAGCTTCAAGGAATGGAAGACTTTCAATATCCCCAACCGTACCACCAACTTCAGTGATAATGACATCTGAATCAGTCGTTGTCGCTGCACGCTTAATCTTGTCTTTCAAAGCATCTGTGATATGCGGAATCACCTGAACAGTCGCACCAAGATACTCCCCTTTACGTTCCTTACGCAAAACTTCGCTATAAATCTTACCAGTAGTCACGTTAGAGTATTTATTAAGATTGATATCAATAAAACGTTCGTAGTGACCAAGGTCAAGGTCAGTTTCAGCACCATCATCAGTAACATAAACTTCACCGTGTTGGTAAGGACTCATTGTCCCTGGGTCAATATTGATGTAAGGATCGAATTTTTGAATCGTAACCTTAAGACCACGGTTCTTAAGCAAACGTCCAAGACTTGCAGCTACAATCCCTTTACCAATTGAAGATACCACACCACCAGTGACGAAAATATATTTTGTCATGTTAACTCCTTATAATATAATTCAAAACAACTACAGATAGTAGATTGATTACCCACTCAGATAATCACGACAGCCCTTTCCTAGTACCTGATGGGAGCGGTACAAAGTACCTCACCTTAGACAAGTCCAGTAAATGACTAAAAACAAAAATGACCCCCAAGAGTTTCACTCTGGGAGCCTTAATCATGACCTCTTCAAAAGAGGTGCCCGATAAATAGTCTAAACTATCCAAGACCATTTGTCAATGAAAACTTAGTCGTTTGACTCATCCTCATAGTCATCGTCATCATCTTCTTCTGACAACTCAACATCATCCAAATCATCATCTGGAATAATTTCATTCAACTCAGAGTCATAAGATTCCACTTCGGCTTTCTCATCATCTTCGCTATCGTCATCATATTCAAGACTATCAGAATCAGGTGTGAAGTTTTCGTCTTCTGGATCATCGTCATTATAATCGATGGCATCTTCATCACCATCCATGAAGGCATTAACTTTCTTGTTCTTACGTTTTGGTGCATTTTCATCAGTATCTTCCAATGTGATGACTTCTTCATCGATTTCATCAATTGCATACCATGAACGCAAGCCCCATTTGTTATCACCTAGTGGAATGAAACTTCCATCCGTATTCAAATCTGAATAAAAGAATGGCAAAGCATTGCGGATATCAGCATCCGATTTTTCTAAGTAATTTTGAATTTCATTGACCAAATCATTGAAATACATTTCATTATCACGACCACGTGTTTCTAAGATAGCACGGGCCACTTCAATCATTGATAATTCACTTTTTTCTTGTCCAGCAAATACGTCTAGTTCCAAAGTGGTTCTCCTTCATTCTTACTCAAGCTAGTTTCCATCAGAAATAGCTCAGCAATCAATTTTTCGCTACCTTTTATTTTACGCTAAAAAGAGTCAATAGTCAAAGCATTTATAGAAGAAAAAATCAAGTCTCAACAGAAACTTGATTTTAGTCATATTATTTAACTTTTGCTGTGCTTGTGATAACTTCAACAGCTTTCTTCATAGTGATATCGTGTTTAAGCATTTCAGGTGAAAGAAGTGCAGAAACTTGTGATACTTCCATGTTGTACTCAGCTGCAAGATCATTGATTTCTTTTTGGATTTCTTCTTCTGTAGCGTCGAATCCTTCAGCAGCAGCAACAGCTTCGATAACAAGGTTAGTTTTCACACGTTTGTCAGCGTCAGCTTCATATTGTTTGTGAAGATCTTCTTGAGTTGTACCAGTGATTTGGAAGTACATTTCAGGAGAGATACCTTGACGTTGCATGTTACCCATGAATTCGTTCATAGCACGGTGAACTTCGTCTTCAACCATTTCTGCTGGCAATTCAACGATTTCAGCGTTTTCAACAGCCAAATCAAGTGCAGCACCTTCAACAGCGTCATCATATGCGATTTCTTTAGCTGCTTCAAGTTCTTTACGGTATTTAGCTTTCAACTCATCAAGAGTTTCAACTTCATCGTCAAGATCTTTAGCCAACTCATCATCCAAAGCAGGAACTTCTTTAGCTTTAACTTCGTTAACTTTAGTAACAAATACAGCAGCTTTACCTGCAAGATCAGTAGCTTGATAGTCTTCTGGGAAAGTTACTTTAACTTCTACTTCATCACCAGCTTTTGCTCCAACCAATTGGTCTTCGAATCCTGGGATAAATTGACCTGAACCAAGTTCAAGAGAGTGGTTTTCACCTTTACCACCGTCAAATTCAACACCATCTACTGAACCAACAAAGTCGATAACAACAGTGTCGCCATTTTCAGCTGCACCTTCTTTAACGACCAATTCAGCCAAGTTTTTGCGTTCGTTTTCAAGCTTAGCATCAACTTCTTCATCAGTAACTTCTTTAGAAGCCTCAACTGAAACTTCAAGATCTTTATATGCACCAAGTTTTACTTCAGGTTTTGTAACAACTTCTGCAGTAAGTGTCCAATCTTGACCTTTTTCAATTGATTTTACATCAATTTTTGGTTGTGCAACAACATCAAGACCAAGTTCAGCAATCGCTGCTTCATAAGCTGCTGGAAGAATTGCATTCAAAGCATCATCGTAAAGAGCTTCTTCACCAAATTTTTGGTTAAATACGGCACGAGGCATGTGTCCTTTACGGAAGCCTGGAGCGTTCAAATTCTTTTTAACCTTGTTAAACGCTTGATCCAAAGCTGGTTGAATTTTATCTTGACCGATAGTGAATGTCACCACACCACGGTTAGTGGCTGTGTTTTCAAATGATACAGACATGTAGTCATTCTCCTTAAAATTTTTTATAGATACAGTTTAGTTTACCATATTTCAAAGCCTTTTAAAAGTTTTTTTCTCCAATTTAATCACAAGAAAATCGTTAGGAACTGTTACTTTTTCAAATTTTTGATAAACTAAAGCTATGAATATTTTACAAAGATACATCCAACAATTTAATTTTGAAGAGACCCTAATGGTACTCATTACAAAAGGGATTAAACTCCTCATTCTCCTCATCATCTTTCTTCTTAGTAAGAAGATTATCAACTTCCTTTTTAAACATACAGTCGGACGCTCTCTAGCTTGGACAATTCAAACACCTGCTCGACAAAAAACCATTGAACGTTTACTACACAATTGCATGAACTACGTGCTATACTTTTTCCTTGTTTACTGGCTTCTTAGTATCCTTGGGGTTCCAGTATCTAGCCTCCTTGCTGGTGCAGGACTTGCTGGAGTTGCTCTTGGTCTAGGAGCTCAAGGCTTCCTATCAGATGTCGTTAATGGTTTTTTCATCTTATTAGAAAACCAGTTTGAAGTCGGCGACTCAGTTGAAGTAGGAGCCGTTACAGGTCTTGTTTCAACCGTAGGTATTCGCACTACTCAAATTCGAGGATTTGATGGGACTCTTCATTTTATACCTAACAGAAATATCACAATTGTATCCAACAAATCTCGAGGAGACATGAGAGCTCAAATTGATATCCCAGTCTATCCATCAACCGATATCAATAAGGTGACAAGCATCATCCAAGAAGTAAATCAAGAAAACATTGAAAACTATCCTCAAATCTGTGGAGCACCAAATATCATTGGATTAAGCACAACTCCTTCCGGACAACTAGTATTTCGCATTGACATCTTTACAAAAAATGGACAACAAACTCATATCTATGCAGACTTCTTGAAACTTTACCAAGAAGCCCTAATCAAAGAAAATATTGAACTTCCAAGATTTATTGGAAACCCTATAGCAGTAAAATAAATTCATTACATTAAAAACACTTCAAAAGATAGATAAGATGAATCTACTTTCGAAGTGTTTTTTATTCATATTAAACAATATTGCCAGTCAAGGTTCTATATTAAGAATTAATCATCTTCATTGTAAGGATCAAAATCAACCATCCAAAATTTTAACTCTCTGATCATCTTTTTTCGACCTCTAAAACACTCCCCAGCTAGCAAACGGTCTAACTTAGTAGCATCTTCCGAAGACAACTGATTACGGAAAGCATTAAGCTGCTCATCATAAACAAGCCTATCAACAGCATCTAACTCTTTATTTGGAAGACAAAAAGCAATATCTGAAATTTCAATATAACATTGTCGATTAGCTTGACGTTTTACAGACTCCTGCCTTCTAACCTCATCATTAAGTCTATTCCTAAATTTAGTTTTAAAATAACGCCGTAACTTATCATCATCAGACTTTAATTCAGGAAACTTTTCTAAAAGCTGATAAAGCGTCATCATAGCCTCTTGCTCCATATCAGCAAGGTCCCAAAGTTGGATGAAATATTGTCTACTAGCCTTAAGTACAATCGGCCTTACAACTTCATATGCATGAACAAAAACTTCTTGTTCCATTCAACCTCCTATTAATAAATATAATTTTTGTAATTAAATTAATTACGAAACCTATTATAAGAGATAGATAAGAAATAAAATAGCGACATATATGTCACTATAAAAGGTGATAAAAACAAAAAAGCTAGACCTACGTCCAGCAATGAAACCT